>CALDKR010000090.1 GCA_937898095.1 uncultured Rhodoluna sp. | reverse complement strand
GACTTGTCGACATTGCCGAAGACGCCACCAGTGTGGTCGAAAAAGCCACCAAGGCTTTCACTTCTTCAGATGCCAAACTTGCCGGCGAAGCAATCGCCATCGCCGATTCGATGGGTGAAAAAGCGCTGGCGCTCGACGAATTGGTAATCAAGATTTTGGCAAAGCAGTCACCGGTTGCTCGCGATCTGCGCATCCTGGTTTCTGCACTTCGCATTTCGGCATCGCTCGAGCGCATGGGTGCACTTGCTGGTCACATCGCCGCAATCGCTCGCTACCGTTTTCCTGATTCAGCTGTTCCTGCGTCACTAAAGGCAACCTTTGAAGAGATGGGCGCACTTGACGTCAAGCTAGCTCGCCAGGCAATCGAACTTCTGGGCAACACCGATGTTGACTTTGCACGACAGATTCAGGCTCAAGACGAACGCGTTGACTCACTGCACCGCCACGTGTTCGACGTTGTGCTAAGCGACGACTGGAAAGAAAACGCGATGTTCACCGTTGACGTGACTTTGGCCAGCCGCTACCACGAGCGCTTTGCAGACCACGTAGTCGACATCTCAAGCAAGATCAGCTACCTCACCACTGGTGAATGGGCTGAGCAGTAATAAACGCTTAAAGCAAAACCCCC
The DNA here is from genome assembly GCA_937898095.1 of uncultured Rhodoluna sp. GTDB lineage: Bacteria > Actinomycetota > Actinomycetes > Actinomycetales > Microbacteriaceae > Rhodoluna. Next base: position 5,395 of record CALDKR010000090.1, on the reverse strand, counting down.
GAGAATTTCTCGGGGGTTTTGCATTTGAAACTATTTCTTGGCGCCCTGTGCAGCAACAGCCGCAGCACCTGCGGCAGCGGCCTCTGGGTCAAGATATTCGCCACCCTTGACCAGTGGCTTGAAGTTTTCATCCAGTTTGTAAACCAGCGGAATGCCGGTTGGAATGTTTAGTTCAGCGATGTCTTCGTCTGAGATGTCGTCAAGATGCTTGACCAGTGCGCGCAATGAGTTGCCGTGGGCGGTGACCAAAACAGTCTTGCCACTCTTTAGATCTGGCTGAATGTCTGACAGCCAGAAAGGCAGCATGCGCTCAAGAACATCTTTTAGGCATTCAGTCTTAGGAATGTTTTCACCCAAGTCGGCATAGCGCTCGTCGTGAGCCTGTGAATATTGGTCGTTGTCATCGATTGGCGGTGGCGGAACATCGAAGCTGCGACGCCAGGTCTGAAACTGCTCTGCGCCATATTCTGCCAAGGTCTGTGCCTTGTCTTTGCCCTGGAGTGCGCCATAGTGACGCTCGTTGAGGCGCCAGTCACGCTTGACGTTGATCCAGCTGCGGTCAGCCGCATTTAGCGCGATGTGTGCGGTGTTGATAGCACGCTTTAGACGCGAGGTGTAAAGCAGGTCTGGCTTGAGGCCAGATTCAGCTAGAAGCTCGCCGGCGCGCTTTGCCTCGGCGCGACCCTGGTCACTGAGATCAACATCTACCCAACCGGTGAATAGGTTTTCTTGGTTCCAAACGCTGTTGCCGTGGCGCAACAAAATCAAGGTGTATTTAGCAGTCATGCGCCCAGTTTAGCTTTGAGCCAGTAATCGAAGTCGGCCTAACGCTCAATTGACTCGATAGGTTTAGAGCGTGGCGGCAAAAAAACCTATCGGAACCATTACCCGAGGAACGACCAACCCAAATCGTCTTCGGCGAGTTGATCGGTTTATCGCGGCCCAGCCAATTTTGCGATCGACATCAGTGCCAGTGGTTGTTGACTTGGGGTTCGGCGCGAGCCCGATTACGGCGATTGAACTGCTTGACCGATTGAGCGCAGTGAACCCAAAAATCCACGTTGTCGGAATCGAAATTGATCGCGAGCGCGTTGAACGTGGCCTCGCGGTGGCTAATTCAAACCTGCATTTCACACACGGAGGTTTTGAGGTTCCGTTGCCGGCAGGTTTAGGCGAGGGTGCGACTGTGATTCGAGCATTTAATGTGCTTCGCCAATATGACGAATCAGAGGTCGATGCTGCTTGGTCAAAAATGCTTTCGCGTTTGACCCTTGGCGGCTTGTTGATCGAAGGCACCTGCGATGAAATTGGGCGCTTATCGACCTGGGTCACACTTGACTCGAGTGGCCCCAAAACCCTAACCCTTTCTTATCGATTGCAGGGGCTCGAGCTGCCCAGCAAAATTGCCGAGCGACTGCCCAAAAAACTAATTCACCGCAATGTCGAAGGTGAAAAAATACATGGATTTTTGCAGGCACTTGACCGTGCCTGGCTCACAAACGCTGGTTTGGCATCATTTTCGCCAGCGCAACGCTGGGTCGCGAGCTGTCAGATGCTGGCCGACGAAGGCTGGCCACTGGTTGGTTTGAAAAAACGTTGGCGCCTTGGTGAGCTGACAATCGATTGGTCAGCAGTCGCGCCTAAATAGCTAAAATCGCCAGTCCGCTTGAAAATCGAGAGCCGCTAAACCTCTGGCAGCTCTGCTCGGGCTTCGTCTTCATGCATTCCAGTTGCGCACAACAGGTCGATGACCATTGGCCGCAGCAATAGCAAAACACTGGCTTCTTTGAGCTGGTCGGCGATTCCAAACCGCTTTGGGTCGAGCTGGTGAATTACATCAAGAAGTTGCTCTTGGGCGTCTGCCAGCGCTGCCGGCTCTTCGATTCCGGCTTGAATTGCCATAACACCTGAGTGAATTTGATCAAACAAATCTGCAAGATATGCCCTTGCCTGGCCGTCGCGCAGCAAAAAGTCAACTCGGCGCACAACAACCCTGAGGTTTCTAGTTGCAAGATCCATGCCTCTTAAGAGTCGAACTTGACCTCGAAGCTGACCGTGATATTTGCGCAAAAATGGCGAAATTCGACTGATAGAAATTGCACTGTCGAGTGACATGCGCCAGTTGTCGATCAATGGCTGAGATCGGCGCACTCGAATCAGAGCTGCATCGGCAACCTTGAAGTCGCTGTCTTTTAGGGCTCGTTGAAGATCAAGCAGCGAACCTAAAAAAACTTCGAACAACTGAGAGGCATCGCGACGAGCCATTCTGCGCGGGTCTCGAGGAATTATCGCCGTGAACACGAGGGCGGTCACTCCGCCGATTAGCCCATCAAGGCTGCGAATCCATACGCCACCATCAGGCGGCGGCAAGAGGTGCACCAACATGGCCTGGATGCCAACCGTTAGAGCAAATGCTGCAGATGTTGAAATAAACCTTGCGGTTAACAAGCAAATCAGCAACGTTGCGGCCATTTGCAGCGGGCCAGGGCCGAATGTGTTCAGCAAGATTTCGCTAAGCGCAATGCCCACAATCATTCCCGTCGCGGTCTCAAAAACACGACGTGGCCGAGCGTCTCGGCTGAACCCTAGCGAAGTGATTGCGACGGTGACGGCCAGAAGTGGAACCGCGTGCCCGAAGAGGTAGCGAGCAATAGAGTATCCGGTTGCTGCCGCCAAAGTTATTTGAATTATCGAAGGCAGTGACCCTGAAACGCGCTGAATTGACTCCACAAAAGACCAGCGAAATCTAGGTAGCTCAAATTTTGATGACACTAGTGTTTTCCGCCCATTAGGAGTTTCGGCAACTTTGGTCGATCAACGGCTTTGCCGGCGTCAGGAGGCACGATGGTTTCTTGCGATGCCTGAACGTCGCCGACAGCCGAGTGAACAATTAGCTGTTCATCAACAGGCGTGCTTCGAGAAACAACTGCGAGCGCGATGGGCCCCATCTCAAAGTGCTGCGCAACGCTAGTGACTTTTCCGACTATTTTCGGCTCGGCTCCCTCGGGGGCAAAAAAGACCTCATCGCCAGAGCTTGGCAATTCGTGACCTGATCCATCGAGATGCAAAAACACCAATCGGCGCGGTGGGTGTCCAAGGTTATGCACTTTTGCCACGGTTTCTTGCCCTCTATAGCAACCCTTGCTCAAGTGAACAGCAGTTGACATCCAGTCGAGTTCGTGAGGCAAACTGCGCTCGTCGACCTCGGCGCCAGCCCGCGGGCGGTGAGCGGCGATTCTGAGTGCTTCAAATGCCAAGGTTCCTGCGGGCTCAAATTCGGCGAGCGCTGACTCGCAATCGGCTACCGCAACTAGAGATTCGGTGAATGGCCATTTCGCAGGCCAGGCACGCGAATAGCGCACTCCCCCAGAAACAACCCCTGGCCAAGGGTCGTGCCATATCAGTGGAATTGAATTTGAAATATAGGCACCGGATAAGCCAGAACCAAAGTGGCCAACGACCGTAAAATCGGCCGAGCGATCTGCAACAGTCACCTGCATTCTGAAAATCATGCGATTCAACCAAGCTAATAGGCCGGCTGCGAACTCAGGATCGACAATCAACCAAGATGACTGGCCGTCATCGATGAAGTGAATTGCTTGCTCAATGTGGCCGTTAGGGTCAAGCAGCAAAGCCTCGGCACTTTGTCCGGGGTTCAGGTTTTTCAGGTTTTGTGAAAGCAGCGAGTGCAGCCAATCGAGGCGATCGGGGCCGGTCACCTGGATTATGCCCCGCTGCCCAAAATCAACTGCGGCGGTGCCCTCTAAAAGCGCACGCTGTTCAGTCAACGGATTGGTGAAGTGTGGTCGAGCGACCATTTATTCAACACGCTCTAAGCGGGCCGAAGCATGTGACTTCAGCTCATTGTCGCCAAGCGCGATATCCCAAACCCAGAGCAACGCACCTTCGACCTGGCCATATAGCCTCGTTGAGTGTCGATAGACCTTTGCGGTGTCGAATGCAGCCCCATGGGCTGAAGCAAGGTCAACTCTGGCGCCCTTGATTTTGCCGTTATAAAGCTCAGCCGATCCGCCAGGGTGAAGCATTGAGACCTGAATATCAAAGCCGCCCTCTTTGTTTCGCAGGCTCTCTAGGTCTTCACGAGTTTTTAGAGTTGGTTCGCCACTGCCTGGCAGCAACCCTGGCCCGTGGTCGGCGTCATCTTGCTTTCTTGCAAGTCGCCAATAGCCGATTTCGCTTGGCAGGGCAATTGATTGATCGCCGATTAATTCAGCGGATGAAATGTATGTGACGACACTGTTGTCGTGAGCGAACTCAACGCGTTGTTTGAATTCAAATTCTTTAGCAGGGGCCTCATCGCCATCGGCTTTATATGAGATGACTCCACTGCCCTCCCACTTTCCGATAAGGAAAGCGAATGGGGTTAGTTCCAGCGGGAGCCCGTCTGGAAGTACGAACAATTTATTTCTGGCCTTTGAAAAGCTTGTATAGGACTAGAGCGGAAATTGAACCGATAGCCAAAGTAGCCAAAACCAAAAGGCCGGTAAAGAAGATTTCTAGTGCTAGCAACATGGCTAAATTCTAACCTCTTACAAATAGATAAACCGAAGCAACCGCGAGAATCAAATAGCTGCCGCCACCCACATAAATAATCTCGCGAACGATGCCTTCGGGCTTAGCGCGAAACAAGTGAATTAGCGACACAGTTGCTGTTGATCCGGCCAAAATTGCGCCGAACCAGGTAATTGCGTGGTCGAAACTCAGTGAGGTCGCGGCGACTGTTGCCAAAATTGCCACAATCGCCCAGATGGTGATGATTGAGCCCCAACGTTTATTCACAACACAATCATGCCTTAACCCAATGAATTCAAGGTCTAAACTGAGAATGCGATTTGGAGAGAAAATGGCACAGCTTTTGGTATTGGCGGCACAAGCCGACTCAGAGCCGCTGCCCGCGCTCTCACTTCTGTCCCACCGCGTTCGTACAATCCCAGCCGAACCAGCGAGCTTGGTAAACGCTCCCGCCAGCGATCTAATTTTTCTGGACGCGCGTCGCGATTTGGTCGGCTCTAAAGCTCTATCTAAGATTTTGGCGACTACAGGTCTGTCTTCACCGCTCATCGTGATCGTGACCGAAGGTGGCCTTGCGGCTATCTCGAGCGAATGGCACGCCGACGACATCATTCTCGAATCAGCCGGTCCAGCTGAAATTGACGCGCGAATTCGGCTTGCCATAGCGCGCGCGGCCGCCATTGAAGAACCAGGAAAAATCGCGGCATCAGGCGTTGTTATCGACGAGGCAAGCTATTCGGCAAAAGTGCACGGAAAGCCCCTTGACCTCACTTTTAAAGAGTTTGAATTGTTGCGCTTTTTAGCTCAACACCCTGGTCGAGTTTTCACTCGAGAGCAGCTACTCAGCGAAGTATGGGGCTAC
>CALDKR010000089.1 GCA_937898095.1 uncultured Rhodoluna sp. | reverse complement strand
GTCTGCGTAATCTGCGTCGAATAGGACTGCACGACCGACTCGTTGATGTCGATTCCGAGCACTTCGTGATCGGTGTCGACCAGCTCGAGTGCCAACGACGAGCCGAAACGACCGAGACCAATCACGGCAATCTGGTTGGTTGCTGCAGCCTTGCTTTTCTTAGCCAATTGTCGGCCTTTCTTTTGGATACTGAACGAAGCCTTTTCCGACTCTAACGGCAAGCGAGCTGGCAACCAAGGTTGGGCCCACTCGCCCGATGAACATCAAGAACATAATCAGAACCTCAGCGCTCGGCGGCAGGTGCGAAGTAATGCCGGTTGAGAGCCCGGTGGTGCCAAGCGCTGACGAGGCCTCAAAGAGCAGCTCGTCGGTGCTGAAATCTGTCACCAACTGAAGAATCAAGGTCGACGAAATCAGCAAAAACGCATACAAGAACAGCAGTGTGATGGCCTGGCGATGAACCGAGCGTGGCAGGCGACGCTTTCCGATATTTACGGCCTTGTCATTTCGAATCTCACTCAAAACGATGAACAACAAAACCGCCATAGTTGTGATCTTGAGGCCACCAGCCGTGCCACCACTGCCACCACCGATGAACATGAGCACATCCATGCCCAGCCAGCTCTCGCGGGCCATTTCGCCAATGTTGATGGCGTTGAAACCCGCGCTGCGCGGCATAACTGCGAGCACAACGATGTTCAACAACTTCTTGCCAAACGACATGGGGCCAAGGGTGTTCGGGTTGTTCCACTCGAGCGCGCCGAAATAAAGCATGCCGAATGCAATCAAAATGATCGAACCAATAACCACGATGCGGCTGGTGAGCGACCAGTGCATGATCGTTGCAATTCGTTTGCGCGCACGCTTATCTTTGATGCGCTTGTATAGGTGGCGGCCAACCTCGAGCAAAACCGGAAAACCGATTGAACCAAGTGCAACCTCGGTGCTGATAGTCAAGAGAATTACCGGGTCACCATTGAACCCAACCAGACTGTTGTCATAGAGACTCATGCCGGCGTTGTTGAATGCCGAAACAGAGTGAAAGAGTCCGTGCCAAAAAGCATCGAGCAGACCATAGTGATATTCAAAAAATAGTCGCGACGTTAGCAAGACGGTGCCGATCGACTCGACCACGAAACCAACCAGCGCGATTCGAAGCAACACGGCTTTGATGTCACCGCTGGCAAGTGCGCGATGTTCCTCAGATGAAACCATCGAAGCACGCAAGCTCATGCGGTGCGCAACCAAAAGCGCGAGCAACGCAGTGAAGGCCATGATGCCGAAGCCGCCGATTTTGATCAGAGCCAAAATCACACCGTGACCAAATGGCGTCCAGTTGAATTCGGTGCTGACCACCGTGAGGCCGTTTACACACAGTGAGCTGATCGCGGTGAAGGCAGAGGTGAGACCGAATGAGAACTGACCGTCGGTGCGCGAGACTGGCAGGCTAAGGGCGGTTGTGCCAGCCGCAATCAAAGCGATGAAGGCCATTGTGATGATTTGAGCGGGCCTAAATAGGCGAATGCGTGATGCAGCCATGACCCCTCCTTGGTTCAATCGAGCCACCTTGGGGAATTGAACCCCAGACCTGCTCTTTACGAGGGAGCTGCTCTACCAACTGAGCTAAGGCGGCGCGCTGCGGGCCGAAACCTCGCAACCTGCCCAAGTTTACCCAATGGCCTACTAAGGCATCCAAGCTAAAAACCGCACCCCGCTAAAGTGAAGGCAAAGGCAACAGGGGGTTCAATGAGACGCGTGGCCGCGATTGTCGCAATTTTGGGTTTTGCGCTGTCGCTCTCGGCCCCAATTAGCTCGGCTACTGCCGCAACGATCAAAGCCGGCGGCTCCTGCACCACTCTCGGCAAGACCGCGACCGCGGCTAACAAAAAATACACCTGCATAAAATCAGGCAGAAAGCTCGTCTGGAACAAAGGCGTTGCCGTTGTTGCCAAGCCAAATCCGACACCAACAGCCCCCACTCTGTCTTTTGACTATCTTGATGTGAATTGGGTGCGCAAGGTTGCCTGGTCGCAGGTTCACAACGGTGTTCTAGCCAATAGCAGCTTCACTCCAAACATCACGTATGTGGTCGGCCCTTCGCTAAGTGCCGAACGCGTGAACCAAGAGAAGACCGGGCTTAATCGCGCGGCTACTTTTTGGTCTGATGTTTTTCAGCCAGAGAAAGTTTTCATCGGCTACTTCACTGAAAAAGATGTGAGTTGGGTTGATCAAGCGATGTGTTCCCAGGCAGCATATTGCCCAAGTGGAATGTCACCTGTGATCAGCGACATCATCAAGCAAAACCCGAATGCCTGCACGAGCGCTGGTGCGACGCAAAATCAAAACGGCATTCCCTTTTTTCACCAGTGTCTCGGGCT
>CALDKR010000088.1 GCA_937898095.1 uncultured Rhodoluna sp. | reverse complement strand
GTCGGCATGGCCGCGGCAATCATGTTTGCTGAAGGGGTTGGAGCAAAAACATTCGGCGTGGTCAGTCTCGATGCCTTGGCACTTTCAGCAATCAAAAGCGGAATTGAGATTGACAGGCAAAATCCGCTTCTAATCACCACCGACGCCCGACGCGGCGAGGTCTATTTCGCGGTCTATTCGGGCCTTGATTCATCTGGCGCACCAATCGCTATCGAGGGCCCCGGCGTTATGAAGTCGGCCGAACTTGTCGACCGACTTGCTAATCGCAACCTGTCACCGATCAGATTTGTTGGCGGTCAAGACGTTGCCGTTTCGGCTGCGGCACTCGGTCAGGTTTTCGCGGCCCAGCAATCAGCAGGTCACGCCTCGACCGACATAAGCGCGCTGTATTTGCGCGAGGCCGACGCAGTTGCGCCGGTATCAAATCGCCTAGCTGGCAAAAAGGTGAGCTCATGACCTGGTTGATTTTGCCGGCTGTCGAGGCCGACCTCGCCGAAATTATGCAGCTCGAAAACGAGTGCTTTGGTCGCGATGCCTGGTCTGAACAAAACATGCACCTCGAGATCGTCTCGCATCACACCAGCTATTTCACAGTGCGTCACGATGGTCGGCTGATAGCTTTTGCCGGGCTCAGCAAAGTTGGCGCAAGTAATCAAAGCGATGTTCAAACAATCGCCGTGAACCCTGATTATCGTGGCCAAAGAATTGGCCTGGCGCTTATGCAAAAATTGCTCGAAGTCGCATCGATGCTCGGTGCCAAAGAGAACTTTCTCGAGGTTCGTGCCGACAATCCGAGCGCAATTGGTCTCTATCAAAAACTGGGATACCAGCAAATCGATGTTCGCCGAGCTTATTACCAACCAGATGGAGTCGATGCGCTGATCATGAGACTCGACCTGGCGGCATACATGGCAAATAACAGCAAACACGAGCCCCTAGTTCTTGGCATCGAGACCTCGTGCGATGAAACTGGCATCGGCATTGTGCGCGGCAACACCCTGCTGGCAAATGTGATTTCAAGCTCAATGGATGTTCACGCTCGCTTTGGTGGTGTTGTGCCTGAAATTGCAGCCCGCGCTCACCTCGAGGCATTGCAGCCAACACTGCACAAGGCGCTCGCTGAAGCAAAAGTTTCGCTGGCTGACATCGACGCGATTGCGGTAACAAACGGACCAGGTCTTGCTGGCGCCCTTATGGTCGGAATCGGCGCCGCAAAGGCGCTGTCAGTTGCGACCGGCAAACCGCTCTATGCAGTGAATCACTTGGTTGGTCACGTGGGCGTCGATGTGCTCGAGGGCAATCTTGAGTTGCCAACCGTGGCCCTGTTGGTCAGTGGTGGTCACACTTCATTGCTGCTTGTTCGCGACCTGCTGACCGATGTCGAAATGCTAGGCGAAACCATCGATGACGCCGCTGGTGAGGCATTCGACAAAGTTGCTCGAGTGCTTGACTTGCCCTACCCAGGTGGGCCTGAAATCGATCGTGCCGCAGTTGGCGGTGACCCAAAAGCGATTCGATTCCCTCGCGGGTTAACTCTGCCAAAAGACCTAGAAAAGCACCGCTATAACTTTTCATTCTCAGGGCTTAAGACCGCGGTTGCTCGCTGGGTCGAGGTCGCCGAGACCAGTGGCGATCCTTGGAACAAAGCCGACGTTGCGGCAAGTTTTAGAGAGGCAGTGGTCGATGTATTGCTCACCAAGGCAATCGATGCTTGCCTGACTCACGGGGTGCCTCGATTGCTGCTCGGCGGCGGAGTTATCGCGAATAGTCGCCTTCGAGAGGCTGCAAAAGAGCGTTGCGCCAAACATGGAATCGAACTTCGCATTCCGGCGCTAAGTCTTTGCACCGACAACGGTGCGATGATTGCCGCTCTCGGAGCACAGCTGATTATGGCCGGCTATCAGCCATCGTCATTGAATTTCAGCGCTCACTCAACGCTGCCCGTGACGACAGTTCAATCACTTTAATTCGCAAATAACATTCAGCGCGTTTGCAGACAACTCTCAGACAGCAGTGGTCGAATAATCACGTATCGAGGCGTTGCCTCAGAAAAAGGGAGAACACCATGGCAGCAAAATCAAGTGCAGCTAAGTCAGCAGACGCTGCAGAATCAACCGCCGAGGCCACCACCGAAGCAAAGATTGAATCAACCGTTCAGGCGGTTGCCAAAAAGAGATATGACTTCTCGAACCTTAACATTCTCTCGCTGGTCTCACTCGGTTTCGCAGTTATCGGCGCCTGGCTGCCAGCGGTAGTGCTCTCGCACATCTCACTTTCACAGCTCAAAAAGAACCCACAAGACGGTCGCGTTCTAGCGATTATCGCTATGGTTCTCGGCTACATCCAGGTTGCATTCTTTGTTTTCGGCGGACTATTCGCGCTTGGCATGGCGATTGTTGCCCTAACCCAGGGCGTGCCACTAACCGGCCTTGAGCACTATTTTCAGATGAACGGCTGGGGCGGCGACATGGATGGTCGCGGAATGATGAATTGGTAGTTCTAGCGAGCTAGGGGTTCGCGAACCAAACGACTGATTTATTTCAGGGGTTCGCAAATAAGAACTCGGTGGGCGTCGTTCACTCTGGTTACTATCAGGGTGGCGGCGCCTTTTCCTTTAGGCGCGAGTTCTTTGCGCAGCTGCTCAGGGGTGATGTCAGCACCGCGCTTTTTGATTTCGAGAGTGCCGATTTCTCGTTCGCGCAAATAGGCTTTGAGTTTTTTGCGATCGAAGGCCAGGTTGTCGAGCACTCGATAGCCCTTGAGCCAAGGCGAGCTGATTTCGCGATTGGCCGACAGATAGGCAATCTCGGCGCTAATCAGGTGCGCACCAATCTGGTTTGCCAGCTGGCCGATTAGATGCGAACGAATCACCGAGTTGTCTGGCTCATAAATAAATTGGTCAACGTCACCTAATTCGGCATCGAGCCGATCGGTTGAATCACTGGTGATTTCATGCTTCGCTCCGTTGGCAATTAACAGGGCCGAGCGCTTGATGCCCGGGCGTGCGAGGGGGCCAAACCAAAGCGAAAGCTCAACTAAATCGCCATCAACTGAAACCCACTGTGCTTCGCAATCATCAGGAATCGCCTCGTGGGGGTGACCAGGACCAAGCTTGACGCCAGTTGGTTTAGATGCAGCGCAGGCTAAAACAAAATCAAAATTTGGCGAATAGCTCGCTGGGTCAAATTTGCGAAGAGCCTGAGCACGAGCCGGCCCGGTTAGCTCACGGCGCGCTGGGTCAAGAAACAAGCCGTCAAAACGGTCGAGGTTGACCCCTGTGGCATCGGCGTTTTCGACTCGCGCGTTTTCAAAAACGGCAAGGTTATAGGTCGCAACCGCAGCGGTGACCTCATCAATTTCAACTGCAGTGACATCAATATCGAGGCTCGCCAAGGCCATCGATTCAGCACCGATGCCGCAACCCAAATCGGCAATCTTTTTAAGGCCGGCATCTCTAAAGCGGCCGGCGTGAATTGCCGCAACAGCCAAACGCGAGGCTTGCTCTAATCCGGGTTCAGTAAACAACATGCGCTGAGCAAACTGCCCAAATTTCGCTGCGGCTCGACGTCGCAATTTGAGCTGGGTTAGAACCGCAGCGACCAAACCGGCGTCGTGACCCTGGGCCCGCAGTTTCGAGACCAGTCGAACAACATCAGTTTTGCTGTCGACTTCGCCAACGGTTGCCAACAGCTGCTGACCCTCTGGCGAGAGCAAGTGCAAGAAGTCGGCGCGTTCCATAGGGCAAGAATAGTTGCTCGACTCAGAGCAAAATTCGACTGGTATGCCCTCAGCGAAATTGATTTAGCACTCAACTGCCAAGAGTGCTAATATTTCAACAACCACCAACACACAAAGAAGGGGTAATCATGTCGGTTTCAATCAAGCCACTTGAAGATCGCATCGTTGTTCGCCCAGTTGAGGCAGAGCAGGTAACCGCTTCGGGTCTGGTAATTCCAGACACCGCGAAAGAGAAGCCACAAGAAGCCGAGGTCATTGCCGTCGGTCCAGGTCGCGTTGACGACAAGGGTGTTCGCATTCCTGTTGACGTAAACGTTGGCGACAAGGTCATTTTCTCGAAGTATGGCGGCACCGAGCTTAAGTACAACGGCGAGGAATATCTCGTGCTTTCAGCACGCGACGTGCTTGCGGTAGTCGTACGCTAGAGCAATGCAAACTTCAAAAAGCCCCGACCTCGGTCGGGGCTTTTTCTATGGAATAAGTGCCTATTCGATTTGGGGCAGTTTTCCGCTAATTATTGCCGCAGTCTCTTTTGCGGAGCCTTTTGAAATTGTCAGCTGGCGTATTGTTTTTGGATTTTTGCTTGCCGCAGCAATAGTGAGCTTTGGTCGCATGTGGCCTCAGGTTTTGGCGGTCATCAGAGATCGCCGAATGCGCAACTGGCAGCTAGCCGCAACAGCGTTGATTCTGATCAACTGGGAGGTCTATGTTTTCGCAGTCTCTCAGCACAACACCATCGAAGCGGCCCTCGGATATTTCATAAACCCGCTGGTGACCATCGCGCTGAGCGTTTTCTTTTTGGGCGAGAAGCTCAATCGAGCCCAAAAAATTGCTTCAGCCGTTGGTCTAATTGCTGCCGTCGTGCTGACCATCGACTATGGTCGCCCACCTTTGGTGGCGTTGAGTCTCGCCGCCTCTTTTGGTTTCTATGGTCTTGCCAAAAGCAAGCTGGGTGGAAAAGTCTCGCCAGTCATTTCTTATTCAATCGAGTCGGGTGTGCTTTTGCCGGTGGCGCTGCTGCAGTTGGCCATTGTCGGCCTAACCGCTCCGGGCATCCAATTCTCGGCCAATGGCGCACCTGGAATTTTCGGCTTAGTGATGTTCGGCTTCTTCACCGCTATTCCGCTAATTCTGTTTGGGTCAGCAGCAAAACATCTGCCACTTCGTTATGTCGGGTTTATTCAATACCTAACGCCGATTTTGCAGTTCTCCACCGCATACTTTTTATTTCACGAGGCAATGCCACCGGTTAGATGGATTGGCTTCGCGTTGGTTTGGTCGAGTTTGGTGATTTTGAGCATCGATGCAATTCGGGGCATCAAGCGACGCTAATTTCAGAAAA
>CALDKR010000087.1 GCA_937898095.1 uncultured Rhodoluna sp. | reverse complement strand
CGGCATATCCGATTGCAGCAAAAACGAGTTTCAAAATGCTAAGCCCGTCAAGGTGCCCGCTGAATGTGTCAATGCCCACCAACAGGGCCACGCCCACAAAGCCGACAATCAAGCCGATAATCGTCTTGGGGTGGCGAATCGATTTGTCACCCTGCACAAAATAGCCAATCAGCAAGCCATAAAACGGAGTGGTCGCAATCATTAGTCCGGCTAGCCCCGAGCTAACGTGACGCTCGGCATCGGTGATGAGCCACCAAGGAATCACCATCTCGATGACGGCAAATGCCAACACCCATCGCCAGGCTTTCAGCGCGGGCATCAATGCCTTGGTTGCAATTGCAAATGGAATCAAAATTGCCGCACCGATGATTACTCGGCCGAAGACAATGCTTTCGGTCGAAAAGTGCTCCAGTGCAATTCGGATGAAAAAGTAGGGGATTCCCCAGGCTATTCCGACGGCCAAAAACAGGAGAATTCCTTTGCGAGACATAGTTGCCAGCCTAACTTGTTAGGTTTGTAGATATGACTAAACCAGCTAACACTGCGACTCCAATTTCGACACTTCTAGCCAACCGTTGGAGCACCCGCTCTTATGACGCAAGTCACGTCATCAGCGATGAGCAGGTGCTGGCAATTCTTGAAGCAGGGCGCTGGGCGCCGTCGGCAAACAATCTTCAGCCTTGGCGCTTCTCGGTGCTAAAGCGCGGCACTGAATTGCACACCAGACTTTCAACTGAAGCACTCAGCGGTTTCAATGCAATGTGGGCGCCAGATGCGTCTGCTTATTTCGTCGTGTCACGCAAGCTTTTCACCGCCGACGGCACCCCAAACTTCATTTCAACCTATGACTGCGGGTTGGCTTCGATGTCGATGCTGATTGAAGCTGAGGCACACGGATTGAACGGTCACGTGATGGCCGGAATCACACACGACAAAGTTGCTGAAATTCTTGAGCTGCCTCACGACTTGGGCGTTCTAGTTGTCATCGCGATCGGCAAGCCGCACGAACTCACCGAGGCCGAGTCCGAAGCAACTGGTCGAAACGCAATTTATGAGCGCCAGCTTGCGCCACGCGAGCGCCACTCACTCAGCGAAATCGTGACCCACGGTCTGAACTAATGCCACCAATCGTTCACCTGGCCATTTCTGATCAAATCAGCGACTGGTATGTTCACCTCGGCCCATGGCTTTTCTATGGAATCGTGTGGGCATTGGTGTTTGCCGGAACCGGATTGTTCGTCGGCGCATTCGTGCCGTTTATCACCGGTGACTCTCTGGTGTTTGCAGCTGGCCTAGTTGCCGCCGCATCGAGTGCTACTGGCGGTGGGCCCGAGGTAAACATCTGGATCATGGCGTTGGGCGTCGGCGTCGAGCACAACGCCTTTGGCTTGAAAGGCGGCCACGCTGAAGCTGGGCAGGATGTCCGGGGCCAGTAGGGCGGCTTTGTCCAGGCGGCTGTCGTCGAATTGGACTG
>CALDKR010000086.1 GCA_937898095.1 uncultured Rhodoluna sp. | reverse complement strand
GCACATCTTCTCGGGCGGATACTCGGCCGGTTACTACGGCTACATCTGGTCTGAGGTGCTCGACGCAGAGACCGTGGGCTGGTTCAAAGACAACGGCGGACTCACCCGCGCAAACGGAGATCACTTCAGAAACGAATTGCTCTCGCGCGGCGGCACCCAGGATGCCCTGCAGCTATTCCGCAACTTCCGTGGCAAGGATGCCCAGATCGAGCCGCTGCTAAAGCGTCGCGGTCTGCTCTAAAGAGATTGCGGCTAGGCCGCGTGAGTCACTGACTCGAAAGAAACCGTCTAGGAAACTAGGCGGTTTTCTTTTTGCGAAGCGCTTGGAATTGCCAAACGATAACGCCGGCCAACAGTGCCCAGAACGCAGAACCGATTGAGGCAAGCGCGATGCCAGACGAGGCAACCAGAAAGGCGATCACCGCGGGAAGCTTGAGGTTTTCTTCAGAGACCAGAGTGGTGAATGCACCCACGATGGTGCCGAACAGTGCGACACCTGCCCCGGCTAGAACGATTTCGCGCGGTTGCTGAATCACGAATGAAATCATTGCTCCGGTGGCCCCGGCCAGAATCAGGTAGACGATGCCGCCGTAGACAGCCGCAAGCCAGCGTCGGTTCGGGTCTTTGTGAGCCTGCTCGTTGGCGTTGAGTGCTGCGGTAATTGCCGCGAGGTTGGCTAGGTAGCCGCCGAAGAAGTTGGCCAGCAGTGAGCCGACACCGGTTGCGATCATCACCGGCTTGAACGGCACCTCGTAACCGAACGATTTCATTATGGCCATGCCCGGAATGTTTTGGCTGGCCATGGTCACCAGGTAGAGCGGAATGCCGATCGAGATGATCGCCGGAATCGAGAACTGCGGAACGATGAAGGCCACCTGCGGCAGAATCTGGTCAACCGGAACAGTCACGTGAAATTGAATCGCCGACAGTGTGAACAGCAGCACCATAGCCACCGGGGTCGCCCACACTGTTGCGTATTTGTAGAGCACCAGCCAGACAATCAGCACCGGCGCCATAATTAGCGGAAACTCTGGCAGCGATTTGAACGGAGCGATGCAGAAGCTGAAGATGACACCGGCCAACATCGCCGACGCAATCGGCTTTGGAATCGAGAAGACCAGGCGGCCAAGCGCAGGCCATAGGCCGGTAAGGGCAATCATGAAGGCCGCGAAACTAAATGCGCCAACCGCGGTGGCGAAGCCGAAGTTGAGACCGCCGGAGGCCACCATCAGTGCGGCACCCGGAGTCGACCAGACGATGCTAAGCGGCATCTTGTAGCGCCATGACAGGATGAAGGAGGTGACCGCCATGCCGAAGCACAGTGCGGCCGCCCACGACGCTTGTTGCGAGGGCGAGG
>CALDKR010000085.1 GCA_937898095.1 uncultured Rhodoluna sp. | reverse complement strand
CAGACCCTTGGCGATGTCGATGTGATTGGTCTTTGCATTCCAGCGAACGAAAAGATCGGCCCGGGCGACACTTTTATCAACGACCAACTCGACGAATTCAGACGAGCCAAGAAGATTGCAATTGTCACTAAGTGCGAACTGGTATCGCCTGAGGCTCTCGCGCGTCAATTGATCGATGTGCAGAAGTTGCGCGATTTTGAAGCCATCATTCCGGTATCCGCGGTTGCCGAAGACCAGCTTGACGTTTTGACCAAGGTGCTCATCGAATTGATGCCCGAATCGCCGGCTCTCTATCCGCCTGATTCGGTCACTGACGAAACACTCGAAAATCGTATTTGCGAGCTGATTCGCGAGGCTGCCCTTGAGGGTGTGCGTGATGAACTACCGCACTCAATTGCAGTCACAATTGACGAAATTTCTAAGCGCGAGGGCAAAGACCTAACCGACATCCACGCCAATATTTTCGTTGAGCGCGACAGTCAAAAGGGAATCATCATCGGGCACCGCGGTGGTCGACTGATTGACGTTGGCAAGCGCGCACGACTTGAAATCGAGAAGCTGATCGGACACAAAGTCTTTTTGGGTCTTCGGGTGAAGGTAGCCAGTGAGTGGCAGCGTGACCCAAAGCAGCTCGGCAAACTTGGTTTTTAGAGACATCGGGCGTAGTCTGAAGCCGTGTTCTTCGGTCTGCTACTTAGTGGCCGCGACGAGGCCTAACCCGGCCTTCCTCGTCGCGGAGCCTTTTGTCGGCTGACCCGAAAACTTAAGGAAGACACTAAAAATGCAAAACACCCAAAAAACTTCTGGCATGCCAGTTCACAAATACTTGCCTTTTCACGAGCAGATCAATGTGAGTTTGCCTGATCGCACTTGGCCGAACAAGATAATCACCGAAGCTCCCCGCTGGTGTGCTGTCGATCTTCGCGATGGCAACCAGGCTTTGATTGACCCGATGAGTCCAGAGCGAAAGCTCAAAATGTTCCAGCTTTTGGTCAACATGGGCTACAAAGAAATTGAGGTCGGATTCCCATCGGCAAGCCAAACCGATTTTGATTTTGTTCGCCTGCTAATCGAAGACGGGCATATTCCTGACGACGTCACCATCCAGGTTCTGACCCAGGCCCGCGACTCACTAATCGAGCGCACCTATGAATCACTCAAGGGTGCTAAAAAGGCCATCGTTCACTTCTATAACTCAACGTCAGTTCTGCAGCGCAGAGTCGTCTTCAATCAAGACAAAGATGGCATCAAGGCAATTGCAGTTCACGGTGCAAAAAAGTGTCGTGAGATGGAATCAACGATTCCTGAGACTGACGTGTATTACGAATATTCTCCAGAGTCATACACCGGCACCGAACTTGAATATGCCGTTGAGGTTTGTGACGCAGTTATCGAAGTCATCGCGCCAACTCCCGACCACAAAATGGTGATAAACCTTCCGGCTACTGTCGAAATGGCGACTCCGAACGTCTATGCCGATTCAATCGAATGGGTCAGTCGCAACATTTCAAAGCGCGACAGCGTTCTAATTTCACTGCACCCTCACAATGACCGAGGCACTGCCGTTGCTGCTGCTGAGCTAGGTTATCTGGCTGGCGCAGACCGCATCGAGGGTTGTTTGTTCGGCAACGGTGAGCGCACTGGCAACGTCGACCTAATTACTCTCGGTCTAAACCTTTTCAGTCAAGGTGTCGACCCGCACATTGACTTCAGCAACCTTGATGAAATCAAGCGCACAGTCGAATACTGCAACCAGCTTCCGGTTCACGAGCGTTCGCCTTACGGTGGCGACTTGGTCTACACCGCATTCTCAGGTTCACACCAAGATGCAATCAAAAAGGGCTTTGAGCTCATGCACAAAGAGGCTGGCGAGAAGGGCGTTGGCATTGACGACCTAGTCTGGGCAGTGCCATACCTTCCAATCGATCCAAAAGATGTTGGCCGCAGCTACGAGGCAGTAATCCGTGTTAATTCACAGTCTGGCAAGGGTGGCGTTGCCTATCTATTGAAGACTGATCACCACCTAGACCTGCCTCGCAAGCTTCAAATTGAGTTCTCACGAGTTGTTCAAAATGTCACTGATGCATCAGGCGGAGAAGTCTCTTCTGAAAAACTTTGGGACATCTTCATCGATGAATATTTGCCTGCACCGAGCGATCGAATCGACCTAAAGTGGGGTCGCTTTGAGCTAAAGAAGATGCGCACAGCTTCTGAGATGGATGGCGTAGTTCAGCTCGACATCTTGCTTCGCGACGGCGACGGAGAACTTGAGGCTCACGGAACCGGCAATGGTCCAATCTCCGCGTTCTTGAATGTTCTTGAGCAGCAAGGTGTTCAGGTGAGATTGCTTGACTATGTCGAGCACACGCTGTCAGCCGGCGGAGACGCACAAGCTGCGGCCTATGTTGAGCTTGAGGTCAACGGAAAAACTCTTTGGGGTGTTGGAATTGATGGCGACATCTCAACAGCATCTCTCAAGGCCGTTATTTCTTCTGTGAACCGAGCAATCCGCAGCTAATCGACAATCGAGGTAGATACTTG
>CALDKR010000084.1 GCA_937898095.1 uncultured Rhodoluna sp. | reverse complement strand
AAATCAGAGTGAGTTTTTTCGGCAAGAGTTCTTGGGTCATATTTCTTAATTGACCATTTGCCGTTCTTATGAATAAAAACACACATCGAAGTGTTGCCGAATCGTTCACCTTCTCGAGGCAATTCACCTTCTGAAACAATGCGGACCAACTTGCGAATCAGTGCACCGTGGCTGATTGCAAGCACTTTTTGACCCGCATATTTTTCAGCAATGTAGTCGAGCAAGGCGACCGATCGGGTGCGCAGTTCATCTAGGGTCTCGGCACCAGGAACCGCATTTTGATCAGGATACTTCTCTCGCCACTCCGAATGCATTAGCCCTTCAGCCTCACCGAAAGATCGCTCAAGCAAACGCTCTTCAATTCCGATTTCATCATGGCCGACGGCCTGCCCAACGATGAGCGCGGTGTCTCGAGCTCGACTGAGAGGCGACGATATGACCGCATCCCAGCGGGTTGAATTCAAAACGCGGGCAGCCTCTTCAGCCTGAAGAATTCCGGTTTCATTTAGCGGGATATCGGTGATTCCCTGAAGTCTGAAATCGATGTTCCAATCGGTTTGTCCGTGTCTCAATACGGCAAGAGTGGTCTCAGTCATTGAGTAGTCTTTCTAGAACTAAAGAGGTGTTGGCCTCGATTTTTGCGAAAGCGATGTCGTCAGCTTTAGTTGGGCCGACGTTCACGATGACAATCGGTTTACCTGCTCGAGCAGCGCGTTTTGCAAACCTCAAACCCGAGTTAACCGATAGCGAAGTGCCGGCCACTAATAGTGCATCGGCCTGATCCAGTTGCGCCATGGCTTGCTCAACGCGAGTCGAGGACACTGACTCGCCAAAAAATACAACATCGGGCTTTAGAACGCCACTGCAATTTGGACAGCTCGGGATTTTGAAATCAGCAGCGATGGCAACCTCTGCATCACCGTCGGGCGTGAATTCAATCGCATTGTCTTTGCTGACATTTGGGTTGAGCTCAGTGAGCAACAGATCGAGGTCGAACCTAGACATCCGATGGCCGCAGTTGACGCAGCGAACCATGTCCAGGCGACCGTGCAGATCAATTACATTTCTCGATCCAGCTTTTTGGTGCAGCTGGTCAACGTTCTGAGTGATTATCCCGGTCAAAATCCCAGTTCGTTCAGCATCGGCCAGCGCAAAGTGACCGCGATTCGGCAAGGATTCTGCGATTCGATTCCAGCCAACAAAAGAACGGGCCCAGTATCTAATTTGAGCTTCTCGAGATCCCATAAACACGTCATAGGTCATTGGGTGCCGGGCGACTTTACCTTCGCCTCGATAATCGGGGATACCCGAGTCAGTGCTGATTCCAGCACCGGTTAGGCCAATAAGTTTTTTGCCAGCAATTTTTTCGCGCACAAAATCGATGCTGAATTGAGCAGCAACGCTGAGTTCGTCTTGATTTGGCATTACCAAAAGCCTAACTTTTCTTGGTCAATGCGGTTTTGAAAGGCCGCTAATGCGGCTGATTGTGTCCGAAAGGGGACTTGAACCCCTACCCTCATAAGAGGACTAGCACCTCAAGCTAGCGCGTCTGCCATTCCGCCACCCGGACGAGTGGTTGCTTTGCAACCTCGCAAGGATACCAGAAAAGATTTGCTCAAACTAATGGTGGTTTATGTTCTACTTTTTGGCGCCTTCGGGGTAGTTTAGGGCTATGGCTCAAGACCCTCGACTCGCACTCAGACAATTCATTTCGGCGTTAGAAAGACACTTTGAAGCAGTCGCCACTCGTCGCAATTCTGACGACCCTGCAGTTGAACAGGCCTACTACCAGCTTGAAGATGCGTTTCTTGGTTATGAAGAGGCGCTAGGTGAGAATTTTGAAGAATATCTTCCTATCGAACTTGCTGAAGAAGAAGACAACTGATGAATTTATTTGATGCTCTAATTTTGGGCATCGTTCAGGGCCTCACCGAATTTCTGCCGATTTCATCGAGTGCTCACGTGCAAATCGCACAAAGCATTTTGGGTCTTGGTTCAATACCAAAACCTCAACTAACCGCTTTTATCGCGACGATTCAACTGGGCACCGAATTGGCAGTCTTAATTTATTTTTGGCGCGATATTCTCAATGCCAGTGTTTTCATCTTCTTCCATATTATTGTTAGTTATTTCAATAATTATTTTTTAATTTATTTATGTGGGGTATTCCACATAAATTCAAAATATCACCACAAAACCTTTTAAGGTTTTGCAGTATAGTCTTTAGGTATCCATATGGATACTTAGGGACTGCATTTTGCA
>CALDKR010000083.1 GCA_937898095.1 uncultured Rhodoluna sp. | reverse complement strand
GGCATAGCCGAACAGCACCATCCATTTGCGCGGGATGTATCGATTGATTCGCGCGCTCGCGAGTTTGGTTGCGGCCATCGCGCCTTCGGCCGCGCCCTCGATGGCACCGATGATTGCCGCCGGTGCGCCGAGCACGCTGTTGAGCAGAATCGGCATGATCGGATAAAGCATTTCGCTCGCGGCATCTTGCAGCAGCGAAACCCACGAAATTGCGGTCACGTTGCGAGTCAGCCATGCCGGGCGTTTGATTTGCTTCATCAGATCTCTTGTTGGTTGGGTGAGTGATTTAAAGTTACTCACCGCACGTGGTTATTTCGCTAGCGATTTAATAACAAGACAGAGGGCTCTTGCTGGTTTTTTCGGCCAAATTAACGACAAGCAGTGAGTCTCCAGAACCACCACCCCCAAACAATCCCGAATCACCAAACACCAAAACTCAACTCAACTAAAACGGCTCAACACCGACGATATCCATAATGCGCAGTGCGGTGCGAATGTTGGCTACCGATTCGGCGTGTGATTCATACGGTGATTCAACAAGACCTTCGCCAACGAATTTGGCTAGATAAGTGGCCTGAAGGCCAAGGCCATTGTGACCAACGGCTGGGCCCTGATCGTGCCAAGTTTCGGTTTCAAAATAAAACTGGTTGTCGCTGATGCTGATTTGCGACGGAACCGGAAAAGCCGGACCCATGGTCATGTGTGCTTTGCTGCCAGCCACGGTTGCGGTCACCGGAAGTGTTGCAACGGCAGAGCTCAGAATGTATCCGCGAGCACCAGAGGCATAGCGCAGCTGCACCGAAATCTCTTGGTCGATTTTGTCTTCGGTGAGCACGCCCTGAGCGGTGATCTCAGTCGGCTCGCCCAAAAAGCTCTGCAAAAGGCTGATCGAATAAATGCCCATGTCGATGATCGGGTTGCCGCCACCCTTTGCCCACAGGCGCGGCTGGTCGCGGTTGTCGGTGCAGAATGTGGCGTTAACGATCTGGATCTCGCCCAGGGTTTTGTTTTCAATCAGCTGGCGGGCGATGTCGTATTGCGGCAGGTAGCGAGTCCACATTGCTTCCATTGCGAACACGCCCTTGGCGCGCGCGGCGGCGAAGATTTCTTCGGCCTGGGCAACGTTCATGGTGATTGGTTTTTCGATCAAAACGTGCTTGCCGGCGGCGATTGCCTGCAGGGCGTGAGCGTGGTGCTGAGTTGGCAGGGTCGGAATGTAGACCACATCGATGTCATCGCGGGCAAGCAGGTCTTCATAGTTGTCGTGGTGTTCGAGGCCGAATTTGTCGGCGAATTCTTGGGCCTTGCCCGGTGTGCGACTGGCCACCGCAACAATCTGTTGCTTGGTGTGTTTTTGAGCGCCGGCAACAAAATCGTGCGCGATTGCTGCGGCTCCCATGATGCCCCAGCGCAGGCTAGGCACCGAGTTCGGGTCAACAATTCGAGGTTGAGGCAGAGTCAATTTAGACATGGGCTTTCACTTTCTTTTCTCTCAAAAGCATGAATGAAGCGGCAGCCGCTAGGCACAGAATCGCGGCGGTGATCCAGGCGATGAAATAGTCGCCTTGAATGTCACGGATCATTCCGGCAAAGGCCGCGGCCACCGCTGCGCCAACCATGTGGCTGGCGAAGATCCATCCATAGATCACACCGGTGCGAGCGGCACCGAAATATTTGCGGGTCAGGGCGATGGTCGGTGGCACGGTGGCGATCCAGTCGAGGCCATAGAAGATGATGAAGAAAATCATCGGTGGCTCAACGGTTGGGCCGAGCACGAACGGCACGGTGAAAAGCGCGAGGCCGCGCAAGCCGTAATAAATCACCAGCAGAATGCGGCTGTCGACACGGTCGCTGAGCCAGCCCGATGCGATGGTGCCGATGAAGTC
>CALDKR010000082.1 GCA_937898095.1 uncultured Rhodoluna sp. | reverse complement strand
GCAGGTTGCCGCTGCGATTCGTCGCGAGTTGATTCGCGAGGGCCAGGTGTTCTTCGTTCACAATCGAGTTAGCACCATCGAAGCGGTCGCAAACGACATTGCGGCACTTGTGCCCGAAGCCAGGGTCGCGGTCGCACACGGTCAAATGGCAGAGGGTGCGCTCGAACAAGTTGTTGTTGACTTCTGGGAGAAAAAGTTTGACGTTCTAGTGTCGACGACAATCATCGAAACCGGAATCGACATTCCAAACGCGAACACATTGATTGTTGATCGCGCAGAGAATTTTGGACTAAGTCAACTTCATCAGATTCGCGGTCGCGTCGGCCGCAGTCGCGAACGTGCATACGCGTATTTCTTCTATGACCCGAGCAAGCCACTGAGTGAGACCGCGCACGATCGATTGGCCACAATAGCCACCAATAACGAGCTCGGCGGTGGAATGCAGATTGCGCTCAAAGACCTCGAAATTCGTGGTGCCGGCAACCTGCTAGGCGGCGAGCAATCAGGCCACATTGCCGGTGTTGGTTTTGATCTTTATTTGCGAATGATTGGCGAAGCGGTCGATGACTTTAAGGGCATCAAGCATGAATCGCCGGCTGAGCTAAAACTCGAGCTTCCGGTCGATGCGCACATTCCTAACACCTATGTCGACAGCGAGCGTCTGAGGCTCGAGGCCTATCACAAGCTTTCGGCGGCTGCCGGCGAGAGTGGCACTAAAGCTCAACTCGATGCAATTCTTCGAGAGCTTGAAGACCGCTACGGCAAGGCACCAGAGTCGGTTTTGAACCTACTAAAGGTGACTGAATTGCGCCAACAGGCGAATCGCCTTGGGCTCAAAGATTTCAACGTGCTTGGCCTGCAGGCAAAGCTCCAGCCAGTTGAGCTGTCCGAGGCCGAGCAGGTCAAACTCAGCCACTTGTTCCCAGGTGCAAAATATTTGCAGAGCGCAAAAACACTTATGGTTCCGGCACCTCGTGATGCCAATTTTGAGCCCCTGCGCGATCAGGCAATCATCGATTGGGCTTGGGCATTTTTGGCACGCGTTTTTGCCGATGCTAGCTCGTTATCAGATTCACAGTAATTACCAAGGTTCGGCGCAGGCAATTGCCAGCTATCCGCGCTTGCATGAATTTAAAGGCGCAAAATATGCGCTTAGAGGGGCCTTGAAATGCAGAACGAAAACAACAACCCATATCAGGTTGATGACGTAAAGCCAAAATCTCTGAACGCAAAGTTCGCCGCTGGTGCCGTGACTTTCTCAATTGGTGCAATTGCACTCTCTCAGCTTTTCAACCCAGCTCTAGCCCAGGCTTTGGTTGGCACTTTTGGCCAGCCGGTTCAGGCCGATGTGCAGTCCGCTTCGGTTGATGCTAACCATGCAGCCCAGGGTCAACCGACATTAACAGTCACACCAACTTCGTCAACGCCGGCTGGCGAGTTCAACGCGTCGACGATTTCAGAGGTCGGTTCAAACTCGGCTAATCACGCTTTGGTGACCGAATCGCTTTCTGCTCAGCTACCAGGCGCTCTCGCCGAATCGGTCGCGTTGGCAACCCCGGGGGTCGCTGTCCCGAAAGCCGCCCCGAAGCCTTTTCTAAATTCCATCGCATTGCCGACTGCCAGCGATCAGGCCGCCGCAAACCTTTCATCTGCAACCCCTTACGGGTCAAGCACTAACGGCGGATCACAAGCGGGCGGCAACTCTGCCTCGGGCGGCAAAACCTCAGGTGGCTCAAGCTCACAATTCACAAGAAGTCACGAATCTGAAAGTGAGTACTTCAGCAAAGCCAGCGAGAAGCATGAACGCGAGTCCAATGATCACGACGATGAGGGCGATGACGACTAGTTAGCGCGCTCGCGTCTGGCACTATTGAGGCATGACCCAATCTGCACAGCATCCAAATCTCGAAGAATTAATTGCCGTTGCAAAACAGTTGCGCGCGCCGGGTGGTTGCCCATGGGATGCCGAGCAGACCCACAATTCGCTGACTAAATATTTGATTGAAGAGGCCTATGAGCTAGTCGAGGCCATTGAATCAGGCAATCGCGATGAGATTCTTGAAGAACTTGGCGACGTGCTGTATCAGGTGATTTTTCACAGCGACTTGGCTGCAACTGGCTCGCTGGGCGAACCCTTCGATATAGAAGATGTTGCCGAACTTTCATCAGCCAAAATGCGCGGTCGTCACCCGCACGTTTTCGGAAACCCTGAAGAGCTTGAAAAATACGCTGCAAAAACCGGCGACGACGTGATGTTGAACTGGGATGATCACAAGCGCAAAGAGAAACCAGAGCGCACATCTGTTTTAGATGGCATTCCGCAGTCTTTGCCAGCGCTAGCCCTAGCTGACAAAGTAATGGGCAAAGCCGAAAAACTTGGTTTGCTAGACAAAGATGCGCCGGGGCCATTCAGTGTCACCAGTGAGGCTGAGTTAGGCACGATTTTGCTAGCAATGGTTTCATCGGCTCGAGCGGCCGGTTTTGACCCTGAGCGCGCACTTCGCGAGGCAACCCGAGAGCTTCAAGTTGAAATCCGCGAATTTGAACTTGAGGCTGACTCTGACGCGGGCGTCATTGCGATGCCAGCCGAATAGGGGAGCAGCAATTTCAAATAGCAAGCGCGCACTCGGGTCTTTTTATACCCAGGGCAACCCGTTTGTTTTCAAGCCATTTGCCACCTGGTTTGCACAACTAGACAAAGAGCAAACGCTGCTCGAGCCATTTTCAGGCAGTGGCCAAATTGCCGAACTGCTGTCAAGCGCCGGCTATCAATCTAATTTCAAATTCTTTGACATCGACCCAACGCTTCAATCCAGCAACTCAGGGGCTCAATATTCGTCGGCACCAATCGAAATCCACCAACAAGACACAATTGCGAATTTTCCGACTGGCTTCCAGGCGACAATCACAAATCCGCCTTATTTGTCTTTTCATTTCGCCAAACGAAAAGGTCTAAACCCGACCAAAGAATATTTCGAGGGTTTCGATAGCCTCTATCAAACGGCGATCAGCAAGGCGCTGGCGAATTGTGATTTTGTTGCCATGATCATTCCAGAATCATTCGTGACCAGTGGTTTGTTCACCGAGCGACTCCAGTCGGTTATCTCACTGCCATTTGCAATGTTCAGCGACACCGATATGCCAACCTGCTTGGCGCTTTGGGGGCCAAAAAACACGGATGATTTCGAACTCTGGCGAGGCTCTGAGCTGCTCGGCGATGCAAGCGAATTGACGGCTTTGCCCAAAGCCACCGAATGCAAATCAAGGATTGTTTTCAACTCTATTGAAGGCAACGTCGGCCTCAGAGCAATCGACAATTCCTTCGAGCCAAGCCTCGCTTTTTGCCACCCGCATGAAATTCCAATTGAAAAGGTAAAAAATTCAGCGAGGCTGCTAACTCGAATTAGCGTTGCCGAAATATCTGAACCGAACGCGCTAATTGAAATCGCAAATCGCAATGTCTCAACCTGGCGTGAGGCCACTCAAGATGTTTGCCTGACTGCATTCAAGGGCCTTAGAAAAGACGGTCGTTTTAGGCGACGACTCGATTATGCAAACGCTCGAGCTTTGCTGTCGCAGGCAATTTGCGAGCTTGAGCAACACCAGCACTAGGGGCAATTTTGAGGCGATGCTGCAGTTCGCAGCCTCAAGAGCGCGCCGCTGTGGCAAACTGTTCGCATGGCTAAAGACGTGCACCCGCCCCGCGGCATGCGCGATTTCCTTCCTCTAGAGAAATCTCGACGTGACCTTGTTCTCTCGCGAATTCGCGAGACCTATTTGTCGCACGGTTTTCAAGAGGTTGAGACACCGGCCCTCGAAGACCTAGAGCGTTTAACCTCGGGTCAAGGTGGCGACAATGAAAAACTTGCCTTCAGGGTTATGAAGCGTGGTGACGAGCTCGACCGCGGCATCGCCAAGGTTCTTGCCGATATCGACAACGAAGACGGCATTGATGTCGCAGACAATCTTGCCGACTTGGGCTTGCGTTTTGATCTAACTGTTCCGTTGACTCGCTACTATGCGACCAATCGTGCAAAATTGCCAAACGTTTTCAAGGCGCTGCAAACCGGCCCAGTGTGGCGTGCTGAGCGCCCACAAAAAGGTCGCTATCGCCAATTCATTCAGTGCGACATCGACATAATCGGCGATGCCTCAGAGCTTGCTGAGATAGAGCTTCTAAATGCATCACTCGATGCGCTGACAGCAATCGGACTCAACGACGCAACCATCCGTGTCAATCACCGCATTCTGTTAGCCAACCTGCTCGAAAGTTTGGGTGTGCCAGTTGAGGGTCGCGGTTTGGCAATGATCATCATCGACAAGCTCGACAAAATTGGCGCCGAGGGCGTTGCCGATGAGCTAGCCGACAAATTTGGTGCCGACGTTGCCAAGCGTGCGGCCGACTGGTTGCAAACAATCGAGGGCGAGCTCGAAGCTCCAAGTGAATTGCAAAACATCTTTGCCGCGATTGAGGCTCGATTCGGTTCTGGTCGCTTGCGTTTCGACCCAACCTTGGTGCGCGGCATGGGTTATTACACCGGGGCAATTTTTGAAATTGAACACCCTGAGTCTGGTTCATCGATTGGTGGCGGCGGGCGCTATGACGGCATGGTTGGCCGCTGGTTGGGCCAAGATGTTCCTGCAGTCGGAATCTCAATCGGATTTGAGCGAGCTGTTGACCTAGTTTCAGATTCAACCGAAATGGATCCAAAAGCACTGGTTTTGGTCATCAATGAGGCAACACCGCTAATCATCGGAAACGCGCTGAACTTGCAAAATCAAGCAATCGCCGACGGATTTCGTGTGCGAATTGAAACCCGCCCGAAGAAATTGAACATTTTGCTTGAGCAGCTTGCTGAAAACGGGTTCGGAACATTCGCGAACGTGAATGAAGAAACTGTGAATTTCAGCGAGCTAGAGCTTCGTTCACTTTCTAAATAACTAGAATTAGACCGATTACAAAGGCGTTTTTTGGTTAGCAAATCTGCAACCACCCACAGTTAATTCACCAACTAGGAGCATTCCCTTGTCAAAAATCGAAGCCGTAGGCGCTCGCGAAATTCTAGATTCACGCGGAAACCCAACCATCGAGGTTGAAGTTCTGCTTGAAGACGACAGCTTCAGCCGCGCTGCTGTTCCATCAGGCGCATCAACCGGCGCATTCGAGGCTCACGAGAGCCGCGATGGCGACAAGTCGCGCTACATGGGCAAGGGTGTTCTAAACGCAGTTCACGCTGTTCTAGACCGCATCGATGAGGCACTAACCGGTCTCGACGCAGCTGACCAGCGCCTAATCGACGAAACCATGATCAAGCTAGACGGCACCGACAACAAGTCAGACTTGGGTGCAAACGCGATCCTCGGTGTCTCACTTGCAACCGCTCGCGCAGCAGCTGACTCAGCTGAACTGCAGCTATACGAATACCTAGGCAAGGGCGAGGGTGTCACCCTTCCTGTGCCACTGATGAACATCATCAACGGTGGAGCGCACGCTGACACCGGCGTTGACATTCAGGAGTTCATGATTGTTCCGCTAGGTGCCGAGACTTTCAGCGAAGGTCTTCGCTGGGGTGTTGAGGTCTACCACACACTCAAGGGCCTAGTTGCTGCAGCCGGCCTATCAACTGGTCTTGGTGACGAGGGTGGTTTCGCACCTGAGCTTCCGACCAACCGTGCCGCTCTAGAGCTAATCGCCGAGGCCGTTGCCAAGGCTGGCTACAAGCTAGGCACCGACATCGCGCTTGCACTCGACGTCGCATCAACCGAGTTCTATTCAGAAGAGACCGGCAAATACACCTTCGAAGGTCAAGAGCGCACCAGCGATGAAATGATCGCTTACTACGCAGGTCTATTGGCTGACTTCCCGTTGGTGTCAATCGAAGACCCACTGGCCGAAGACGACTGGGCTGGCTGGACCAAGATGACCGCTGAACTTGGCGACAAAGTTCAGCTTGTTGGTGACGACCTATATGTAACCAACCCAGCTCGCCTACAGAAGGGCATCGACGAGAAGGCCGGAAACGCCATCTTGGTTAAGGTAAACCAGATCGGAACCTTGACTGAGACTCTTGACGCGGTTTCTCTAGCTCAGAGCCACGGCATGAAGGCAATCATTTCTCACCGCTCAGGCGAGACCGAAGACACCTTTATCGCCGACCTTGCTGTTGCAACTAACGCTGGCCAGATTAAGACTGGTGCGCCTGCTCGTTCAGAGCGCGTTGCTAAGTACAACCAGCTGCTTCGCATCGAAGAAGAGCTAATGGACCAGGCTGTTTACGCTGGCCGCAATGCCTTCCCTCGTTTCAACGGCTAATTTCTTTAGTCAATGTCTGACCGTCTAAGGGGCCTGCAGGTCAACTTTCAGATGCTGACTGTCTTGGCAGTTATCGTTCTGGCAGCTGTCACGCTGGCCCCGACGGTGCAGACGCTGTTTGTTCAGCGACAGCAAATCGCTGACCTTCAGCACCAGGTCGAGCAGGCTAAAAAGGCAGTTGCTCAAATGACCGAAGAGCGCAAGCGCTGGGAAGACCCGGTTTATGTGCGCGCCCAAGCCCGCGACCGCCTCTACTATGTGATGCCGGGTGAGGTTTCATATCTAGTCATGGATGCCCAGGGTGTCGACATGTCTGACACCACCGGAACCGTGGGAGAGATGCTCGCCGAGCGGGCAAACACCACCGAAATCACCACCAACCTGCGCAAAACCAAACAAAACTGGGTTGATTCAGTCTTGTATAGCGTGGTTCGCGCTGGGCTTGACGAGCCAACCGCCAAAAAGGTCAGCAAATAATGCCACTAACCCCAGCAACCGAAGCTGACATCGCCGAGGTCTCAAAGCAACTTGGTCGCCCAGCTCGCGACATTGCCGCAATCGCGGCTCGATGTGCTTGCGGCAAACCAGTTGTGGTTCAGACTCTGCCTCGACTTTCCGATGGAACCCCGTTTCCAACCACTTACTATTTGACTCACCGGGGCGCCACCGCTGCAGTGTCAACACTTGAGGCATCGGGTTTCATGGCTCAACTTCAGCAGCGTTTGACTGAAGAGCCTGAGCTTGCTGCGGCTTATCAAAAAGCCCACGAGGCATACATCCATGATCGTGATTTGCACAACAAGGATGTGCCTGAAATTGATGGAATCTCGGCGGGCGGTATGCCTGTGCGAGTTAAGTGTCTGCATGCCCTCATCGGACACTCGCTAGCAGCCGGCCCTGGGGTCAACCCAATCGGTGATTTAGCACTCGAAGCCTGCACCTGGAACCCAGCCAAGTGCGTATGTGAAAGCGACTAAAGTATTACCCATGCCTAAAATCCTTATCGTCGGTGGCGGTTACGCCGGTTTCTACACCGCAAAAAAGCTAGAGAAGCACCTATCAAAGGGTGAAGCCGAAGTCACTCTTGTTGACCCGCTTCCATACATGACTTACCAGCCATTCCTTCCTGAGGTTGCCGCTGGTTCGATTGACCCTCGACACGCGATCGTTTCGCACCGTCGTCACCTAAAGACCACCAAGATTGTGACCGGAAAGGTCACTGCGGTTGATCACAAAAAGAAGACCGCAACCATCGAGGTTCCTGGCCTGAAGCCATACAAAGAGACCTATGACCACATTGTTGTGACTGCCGGTGCGGTTTCTCGCACCTTCCCGATTCCGGGAGTCGCTGATGAAGCAATTGGCCTAAAGACCATCGAAGAAGCAGTCGAGGTTCGCGACCGCATTCTGACCAACCTTGACAAGGCAGCTCAGTTGCCAGCTGGCCCTGAGCGTCAGCGTCTGCTGACCTTTGCGGTTGTCGGTGGCGGTTTTGCTGGCATTGAGGCATTTGCCGAAATGCGCTCATTCGTTAGCTCACTGCTGAAGCACTATCCAGAAATTTCATTCGAAGACACTCACTTTCACTTGGTTGAAGCAATGGGTCGCATCATGCCTGAGGTTTCACTTGAGACCAGCCAGTGGGTTCTTGCGAACCTAGATCAGCGCGGTGCAACCGTTCACCTAAACACCCAGCTTCAGTCAGCTGAGGGCGGCAAGCTGCAGCTCTCAACCGGCGAGGTTTTCGAGTCAGACGTTATCGTCTGGACTGCCGGTGTTATGGCCAACCCAGTTGTTCGCAACACCGACTTTCCGCTTGATGAGCGTGGCCGCATCACCGCCAAGGCAACCTTGCAGATCGTCGAGGGCGAGAACGTAATCGAAGGCGCATGGACCGCCGGAGACGTCTCAGCTGTTCCTGACCTTTCGGGTGGCGGTGTCGGCGGTTTCTGTGTTCCAAACGCACAGCACGCTGTTCGCCAGGCCAAGCTGCTTGCCAAGAACCTAGTTGCCGCACTTCGTGGCGAGGGAATTCGCGAATACATCCACCACAACATGGGTGCAGTCGCTGGCCTCGGCATCGGAATCGGTGTCTTCCAGTTCAAGAAGCTTGCAATCAAGGGTGTTATTGCTTGGTTCATGCACCGTGGCTACCACGGTCTAGCCATGCCAATGTGGGAGCGCAAGATTCGCGTTTTCTCAGGCTGGGTTTGGAACTTCTTCTTGGGCCGCGACCTAGCATCAATCGATGCACAGAAGACTCCACGATTAGCTTTCGAGACCTGGGCATCTCGTCCGAAGGCTTAGCAAGTCATTCGAAAAGGCGCTCGGGAGACCGGGCGCCTTTTCTTTCACTTCTCGCCCCTATATTCCAATGGCAGAGAAGGGCGACTTAAAATCGCTACAGTGTGGGTTCGAGTCCCACTAGGGGCACCAAATAAATAATCTCCAGCCTTTAGCTGGAGATTATTTATTTTGGGTTTGTCGGGTTGAGAAAACGAACTCGGGGCCCCAACGAAGTTGGGGCGGGGTTCGCCAACCCATTACAAACGGGAGCCGAAGGCGGCAGGCAGAACTCAGGGAGCCGAAGGGGCACTTCATCCCAGTTGCTGTGAGTTAGCTGAATGCCAGCCGCAAAACAACCGAGCTGACTTATTCTTGACGCATGGACATCACACTTATCGTCGTCATTGCAGTCGTTGCCATCATCGGCATTTTTCTTTGGAGCACCTATAACGGTCTCGTCACCCTAAACGTTCGAGTTGATGAGGCTTGGAGTGACATCACCGTTCAGCTCAAGCGTCGAGCTGATTTGATTCCAAACTTGATTGAAACCGTGAAGGGCTATGCAACGCACGAGCGCGAGGTCTTCGAAAATGTGACCCGTGCGCGCGCCGCGACTGTATCACCGGAGGCGCTTGCACACCCAGCTGCCGCAGCTCAAGCCGAGGGTGATTTCGGAACCGCCCTAAAGAGCCTGTTTGCAGTCGCAGAGGCTTATCCGCAGCTTCAGGCAAACCAAAACTTCTTGAGCCTTCAGTCAGAACTAACCGACACCGAAGACAAAATTATGGCCGCTCGCCGTTTTTACAACGGTGGCGTTCGCGAGCTAAACACCAAAATTAAGCAGTTTCCTCAGGTGCTATTTGTTCGCGGCTTAGGCTTCAAAGAGCGCGAGTTCTTTGAGGTTGCCGACGCAGCCAGCATTCAAGAGCCACCTGTCGTCAAGTTCTAGAGGTTAACTCAGCATGTATTCCGCCATTGCGGCAAATAAACGCAATACCGTAATCATCATCGGATTGTTCATTGCCCTGCTTTCGGGCATTTCATACTGGTGGGGTTATTCGACCGGCAACGGCTCGAGCGCGTTCATGATTATTGCCTTTGTGTTTGGTTATGCACTGCTGCAATATTTCATCGCCGGTTCGCTGGCGGTTGCGATGAGCGGTGCGGTTCCGATTCAGAAGAGCGACAACCCACGGCTTTGGCGAATCGTTGAAAATCTTGCGATCACCGAGGGCATGCCGATGCCAAAGGTTTACATCATTCCCGATGATGCGCCAAACGCATTTGCAACCGGCCGCGACCCAAAGCACGCTATCGTGGCAGCAACCACCGGCCTTTTGGCCATCATGGATGACAAAGAGCTCGAAGGTGTAATGGCTCATGAGCTAGGCCACGTCAAAAACTATGACATTCGCGTTTCGACCATTGTTTTTGGACTCGTTAGCGCGGTTGGAATATTGGCCGACATGGCGATTCGAGCAGCCTTCTTCTCTGGCAATCGCCGCGATGAAAACGGCAACAGCCTAGGTGCCGCTCTAATTCTTATCGGCATGATCGCAAGTATCATCGCGTTTTTGATCGGGCCCTTGGTGAGCGCTGCGGTTTCGCGTCAGCGTGAATATTTGGCTGATGCTTCAGGGGCACACACGACACGATATCCCGAGGGCCTTGCTTCTGCACTTGAAAAGCTGGGCCAGTATGGCCGACCAATGCGCCGCGCGAGCTCATCGATGGCTCACATGTATATCAGCGACCCAATAAAGCCAGGGCTAACCGAGCGCCTGTTTTCAACGCACCCACCGATTCCGAAGCGCGTCGCTCGACTTCGTGAGATTGGCACTCGTTTCTAAGAACTTGCCCGCGATGCCTCGCAGGTAAACTCTTTTGTTATGACGAACGCGCCAACCAAAGCTCCGGCCCTTGAAGACTTCGAGGCTGCGCTGAGCAATGTGCGCCAAGTTGCACTTGAGACTCCGGTCCTGCACAGCAACTATCTGAGCAATCTGCTAGGCGTCGACGTCGAGCTAAAGTGCGAACATCTTCAGCGCACCGGGGCATACAAGCTTCGCGGTGCCTTCAACCGCATGAGCAAACTCACTGCGGCAGAGCGCAAAAAAGGCGTGGTTGCTGCCAGCGCCGGAAACCACGCGCAGGGAGTTGCTCTAGCAGCCAAAAAACTAGGCATCAAAGCCACAATTTTTATGCCGGTCGGTGCTTCACTGCCAAAGTTTCAGGCAACCAAAAACTATGGCGCATCAGTTGTTCTCGAGGGCGCTGTGTTTGCTGAGACCCTCAAAGCGGCTCAAGAGTACGCCGCCAAGAAGGGCGCAATTTTTATTCCGCCATTCGACCACATCGATGTCGTGACCGGGCAGGGAACAGTTGGCCTTGAGATCATGCAGCAGGTCGACGATGTCGACAATATTTTGGTTGCAATTGGCGGCGGCGGCCTGGCCGCTGGTGTTGCAGTCGCAGCCAAATTGGCAGCTGCCAAACAGGGCCGCAAAATCAAAGTTATAGGCGTGCAGAGTGAAAACACTGCCTCGTATGTTGCGTCACTTAAGGCGGGAAAGCCAACCCAGATTTCAACTAAGCCAACAATTGCCGACGGCATTGCGGTTTCGAAGCCAGGTCAGGTTCCTTTTGACTTGATTTCAAAGCACATCGACAAAGTCGTGACCGTTAGCGACAACGAAATTGCCAAAGCAATTGTTGTTTTGCTTGAGCGCGCAAAGCAGGTTGTCGAGCCAGCCGGTGCGGTTGCGGTTGCTGCGTTGATGTCTGGTGCCTTCAGGCCAAAGGGCAAAACCGTCGCGGTTCTGTCTGGCGGAAACATCGACCCACTGCTCATGCAGAAAATTATCGGACACGGTTTAGAGGCCGCTGAGCGATACACCAACATCACTGTCATGTTGCCCGACCGCCCTGGTCAGCTTGTGCGCACCGCTGAGGCCATCGCAGCAGCTCAGGGCAATGTGATTGAGGTTCTTCACACCAGGCATGGCCTGGGCCTAGATATCAGCGAGGTCGAGCTTCGATTGAGTGTCGAGACAATGGGGCACGAGCACCGCGAAAGCGTTCTGAAGGCACTAAAGGCCGCCGGCTTAAAGGCTCGAATCGATCACGATTAATCTGAAAGTTAAATAAAAAATGGGTGCGATTATTCGCACCCATTTTTTGACTTGTTAGCCATTGAAGTGTTTGACGTCGAGAATTTTGACCTCGCGCTGCTTGCCATTTGGGGCGGTGAAAGTCAGTTCGTCGCCAATTTTTGCACCGAGCACAATCTGACCGATTGGGCTGTCTGGGCTATAAACCTCAATGCCGGTTCCTTCGGCGATTTCCGCTGAACCGAGCAAAAATTCCATCTCACTGCCGTTCATAGTCAGCTTTACGACGGTGCCCTGCTGCACAACGCCGTGTGTTTCTGGCGCCTCACCAACCACCGAGCTAGACAGAATTTCTTCGAGTCGAACAATGCGAGCCTCGATTTTTGCCTGCTCTTCTTTGGCAGCGTGATATCCGCCGTTTTCTTTGAGGTCGCCTTCTTCGCGCGCTTCTTGAATGCGCTGCGCAATGTCTTGGCGAGCAAAGGTCAAAAGGTTCTCAAGCTCGGCGACCAGACGGTCATATGCGGCTTGCGTGAGCCAAGTTTGTTCGTGAGTTGCAGACATAATTTCTAAAGTTTATTTCAGCCGGCAGGCATCTACCAACCCCGACACAGCTTCGCTGGTGGTGTTCAGATTGACCGTGATCGGCTCGCCAGCCTTTAGTCCTTTGGTCAGCTCAATGTCTTTGAAACCAACCACTGCAAAACCTTGATCTAGCGCTGTGACTTGGCAAACAGCTTCAGAATCGACGACTGCCGGTTGCTTGACGGCAAACGTCACCTGAGTTTGCCCTGAACTGATTACTTTGTATCCAATGGTTGAGACCTGCACCTGGCGAGCATTATCGGCAGTCACAGAAATAGCCCAAACGACAAAAAGCACTAAGAGCGCGCTGGCCAAAATCGCAGCAATAATTCTTGAGGGGGTCAGGCTTGAAAAATCAACCCGGATGCCTCGATTTGCCTCTGCTTCAATTTCGCTATTAAGCGCTTCTGCGAGTTCTTGGTTTGTCGAATTCATTGCCTTAAGGCTAACCGCATTCATTCGTTTTTTCGTTCATACTTAAGCCATGCATTCACTGTTCGCAATTCTTGCCGCCGAAGCCACCACAAACCCAGCCGAAACTTGGTACAGCCCCGGTGTCATTGGTTTCATCGCCACCTTCGGAGTAACAGCCGCCGCGGTTGGTCTGATCTTTGACATGGTGCGCCGCGTGCGACGCGTGCGCTATCGCGCTGAAATCGAGGCCAAAATTGCCGCCGAAGAATCTCAGGCTGAGAGTCAGGCAAAGTCGACTGCTTCAGTCACAGCCGCCTCGAAACCGCGCTCAGCAAAACCAACTGCAGCTAAGGTTGCTGCTCAAAAAACCCCGGCAGCTCGAGTCAAGCCAGCTCGGCCAGAACCACCTAAAAAGCCAAGTCGCGACTAATTTGCAGGGCGCTCAGGCGCCAAAGCTCCCAGCGGCCGGCGCTAGTGCGATAAGCAAAATTCCGGCCCAGTGGCACAAAAATGCCAGCACCGTGAAGGTGTGAAAAATCTCGTGAAAGCCAAAGTGGCCGGGCCACGGGTTTGGCTTTTTAAGGGCATAGGCCAAGGCACCGATTGTGTAGCACCCGCCACCGACCAAAATCAGAATCATCATCGCCGCGTTTGCGTTCATAAAATCAACCACATAGGCCATTGCACCCCAACCCATGCCGATATAAATCGGAACATAAAGCCAGCGCGGGGCTGAAATCCAAAAGATTCTGAACCCGATTCCTAGAATCGCAGTGCCCCAAATTATGCTCATCAACACAATTGCCTTATCTTGCGGCAGAGCCAGCCAGGTGATTGGCGTATAACTTCCGGCGATTAGCAAAAATATGTTGGCGTGGTCGATTCGCTTGAGGGTCAGCTTCGCTTTTGGCTTCCAGTTGAAGCGATGATAAAGCGCCGAGTTTCCGAACAGCAAAACCGAGCTAGCAAAGAAAATGGCTGAGGTGATTTTTGCCGGAACCCCGTTGGCCAGAACAATTAAAACGATTCCGCCGGCTATCGCAATTGGCAGCACGCCTGTGTGAATCCAACCGCGCCAGCTTGGCTTTTTTTCGCCGATTGGGTTTGCAAACCCCTCGGCAACCGGCAAATGCAGTGGCAGTGAGTTGGCTTCTTCGCTCATGCTCTAACCATAACTCTCTAAATTGACGGTCGCTAGCGATAGCCTTAGCGGGTGCGAAATTTGATTTATAGCCTGTATGAGCGTTCGCTCGAAAGGCAGCTTCGGGCGGGGGATTTGCCCAAGCACGTGGGGGTAATTCTTGACGGCAATCGCCGCTGGGCAGAGCGCAAAGGAAATGCTAAGGCCAGCCACGGGCACGCGATCGGTGCTCAAAAAACCCTTGAATTTATCAACTGGTGCGAAGATCTGGGCATCGGCGTTGTCACGCTCTATTTGCTTTCGACAGACAACCTGACGGGGCGAGCCAGTGA
Organism: uncultured Rhodoluna sp.; assembly: GCA_937898095.1. Classification (GTDB taxonomy): domain Bacteria; phylum Actinomycetota; class Actinomycetes; order Actinomycetales; family Microbacteriaceae; genus Rhodoluna. The sequence goes on along the minus strand of CALDKR010000082.1, from coordinate 6,962 downwards.
AGAGCTGGCGGCGCTAATGGCAATTATTTCTGAGCTTGCCGAAGACCTTGCCGACACTCAAAAGTGGCGAGTGCGTCTGGTGGGTGACCGCGATGCCTTGCCAACTGGGCTGCTTAGCCAGCTCGAGGGTGTCGAACACCGCACCGCCAAAATTCAAGGCATGAACATCAATCTGGCGGTTGGCTACGGTGGTCGACAAGAAATTGCTGATGCGATGCGCTCGATTCTTAAGTCTCATGCGGCCCAGGGCACCAAAATCGACGACCTCGCCGAGTTGCTAACGCCAGACCTAATCACTGAGCACCTGTACACCGGCGGGCAGCCTGACCCAGACCTAGTGATTCGCACATCTGGTGAGCAGCGACTATCGGGCTTTTTGCTTTGGCAAAGCGCACACTCCGAGTTCTATTTCGAAGAAGCTCTGTGGCCAGATTTCAGACGCGTTGATTTCTTGCGCGCCATCCGTGCTTTTTCACTTCGTCATCGCCGGTTCGGTGCCTAAAAGTTAACATCGATTAACGTTCGAGTGACTCGGGCGTGTTGAACCATTAAAAGCCGATTCTTAAGGCATAACTTTGCCTCAAGCCGCAATAAAGGAGCTTTGGTGGGTAAAGAATCTGTAGCTGAAATGTCAACCACTAGCGCTAAGCAGGTGACCAAAAAGACCAAAGCATCGGCGGCACAAAAGACTGCGACTCGAACCTATGTGCTTGACACCTCAGTTCTGCTTTCAGACCCAAAGGCTCTGTTTAAGTTCAAAGAGCAAGAGGTCGTTATTCCGATCATTGTCATCAACGAACTCGAAAAGAAGCGACACGATCCAGAAATCGGCTACTACGCGCGCACTGCTTTGCGCTTGCTCGACGATCTGCGTGCTCAGCACGAGCGTCTTGATTTTCCGATTGAGGTTGGCGAAGGCGGAATTCTGCGAGTCGAGCTGAACCACATTGATCAATCGGTTTTGCCGGTCGGTTTTCAGCTGGGCGATAACGACTCAAGAATTCTTGCGGTTGCGTTCAATTTGGCTAGCGAGGGCGCCAACGTTACGGTGGTTTCAAAAGACCTGCCAATGCGAGTTAAGGCTGCAGCGCTCGGAATGAGCGCCGAAGAATATCGCAATGATTTGGCGGCAGATTCAGGCTGGACCGGCATCTCTGAGTTGGCTTTAACGGCTGATGAGATGTCAGACCTCTATGACACTGAGATCATCAAGCACAAAGATGTTGCCAACCTGCCACTTAACACCGGACTAGTAATCTCTTCAGATCGCGGGAGTGCACTGGGCCGCGTGACCGCTGGTTCAAAAGTCAAGTTAGTGCGCGGCGATCGCGACTTGTTTGGCGTGCACGGTCGCTCTGCCGAGCAACGCCTGGCAATCGATCTTTTGCTCGACCCTGAAATTGGAATTCTGTCACTTGGCGGTCGTGCCGGAACCGGCAAATCAGCGCTTGCACTTTGCGCCGGGCTCGAGGCTGTTCTTGAGCGCCGCCAACACAAAAAGATCATCGTTTTCCGACCAATTTTCGCCGTCGGTGGTCAAGAGCTCGGATACCTCCCTGGCTCAGAAACCGAAAAGATGAACCCTTGGGGGCAGGCTATTTTTGACACCCTAGGCGCCTTGGTTTCAAAAGAAGTTATTGACCACATTGTCGACCGCGGCATTATTGAGGTCTTGCCACTGACGCACATCCGTGGTCGTTCACTGCACGACGCGTTCGTAATTGTTGACGAAGCGCAGTCGCTCGAGCGAAATGTTCTGCTGACGGTGCTTTCTCGAATAGGTCAAAATGCCCGAGTTGTCTTGACTCACGATGTTGCCCAGCGCGATAACCTGCGCGTTGGTCGCCACGATGGCATTGCAGCGGTGATTGAGCAGCTCAAGAATCACAGCTTGTTTGCTCACGTGACCCTAACTCGCAGCGAACGTTCGGCTATTGCCGGTTTGGTCACCGACCTGCTCGACTAGCGCCCTGTTGATAACTTGATCGCAAGATTTTGCGCTCGCTTAGCCTGCAGTCATGCAGCTATTTGCCTACCTCGGTGTCGTTTATCTTTTTGCAGTCGCTTGGCCCCTGGCCATAACCGACATTCGCGAGCGTCGCCTTCCAAATCGATTGGTTCTGCCTGCGATACCAATCACGGTCGCGGGTCAGGGGCTGGCCTCTTTGGGCGGCGCCCCATGGTGGCCCATACTTTTTGCTCTGCTTGCCGCCTTGATTACATTCGGGTTCGGATTGCTGGCAAATCTGCGCAGCGGGCTTGGCATGGGTGACGTAAAGCTAATGTCTTCCATGTCTTTGGCCCTCGGCTGGTTCAGCCCGATGGCACCATTTGTCGCACTCTCGCTAGCGTTTGTGGCAGCCGGGCTCTGGCTTGGCTTCAAGCTGTTGGTTCAAAAAGCAAATATGGGCTCGAGCGTTGCGCTCGGCCCATATTTGTTAGTTGGTTTTGCTGCGGCGTCTATAGGCCAGGTGCTGTCATAGACAGCACATCCAGGGCCTTATCTAGCTGCTCCATTGTGAGTTTCTCGCCATCGACATATCCAAGATCAATGGTTGCCTGGCGAACGGTGATTGAGTGAGCAACAGAGTGCTTTGCAATTTTTGCAGCCGCCTCATATCCGATGTATTTATTTAGCGGAGTCACAATCGAAGGGCTTGATTCAGCCAAGGCCAATGAGCGCTCTAGATTTGCCTCTAGGCCATCAATTGTCTTGTCGGCTAGCAAACGCAATGAGTTTGACAGCAGGCGAATTGACTCGAGAAGTGCATTGCCCATGACCGGAATCGCAACGTTTAGCTCGAAGTTTCCGGTTGCGCCAGCCCATGCCACGGTTGCATCGTTGCCGATCACTCGAGCGCAGACCATCATGACGGCCTCAGGAATAACTGGGTTCACCTTGCCTGGCATGATTGATGAACCTGGCTGAAGGTCAGGAATGTGCAGCTCGCCAAGGCCAGCGTTAGGGCCTGAGCCCATCCAGCGCAAATCATTGTTGATCTTGGTCAATGAGACAGCAAGCACGCGTAGCGCACCCGATGCTTCAACTAGACCATCGCGGGCACCCTGCGCCTCAAAGTGATTGCGCGCCTCGGTGATTGGCAACTTGGTTTCGTCAGCCAAAAGGCGAATAACTTCTTGAGGAAAACCCTTTGGGGTGTTGATTCCTGTGCCAACTGCTGTTCCGCCAAGCGGCACCTCAGCGGTGCGGCCAATGGTCGATTGCACGCGCTCAATTGCATAGCGAATCTGAGCGGCATAGCCACCGAATTCTTGACCAAGAGTCACAGGGGTTGCATCCATTAGGTGGGTGCGGCCAGCCTTCACTGCGGTTTTCCAGAGGTCAGCCTTCTTTTCTAGCGACACTGCTAGATAGTCAAGCGCCGGAAGCAAGTCGCCAATTAGCGCCGCGGTCACCGCAACGTGCACCGAAGTAGGGAAGACGTCGTTTGATGACTGAGAGCAGTTCACGTGGTCGTTTGGGTGCACCGGTGAGCCGAGACGCTCGGTTGCCAAAGTTGCCAGCACCTCGTTCATGTTCATGTTCGATGAAGTGCCTGAACCGGTCTGAAAAATATCAACCGGAAACTCCCCGTCGTGCTTTCCGGCGATTACTTCATCAGCAGCGCCGGCAATTGCCTGTGCGATAGCTGAATCTAAAACACCTAGCTTTGCGTTTGCCTGAGCAGCTGCTTTTTTGATCTGCGCCAATGCAGCAATGTGAGCTCGCTCGAGGGTGGTGCCTGAAATTGGAAAGTTCTCGACCGCGCGCTGGGTTTGCGCACGATAAAGAGCGTTGATTGGAACCTTTACTTCACCCATGGTGTCGTGTTCAATGCGGTATTCCACTTATTGCCTTTCGATTTTGGCCTTCGGCCGGTTTTTAGGTGACCTAGTCGAGGTCACCAATCATGACGATCGGATGAATTTCTCCGAGCTCAAGTTTGTAATTTGCGCCGACAACGCCAAGCTTGCCGGCTTTCACTGCATCAGAAATGGTTTTTGATTTGGTCAGCATCTCGTTGATTGTGTCTTGAACGTGCCACTCTGTGACATCGTCGATCTCTTTTTTGCCAGCAGCGTTTGCTTCAAGAACTGTTGGACGAATTTGGCTAACAAGATGGTGAATGAACTGACCCTCGGCGGTGAGGTTTCCTGCGATATCGTCGATCGTTGCCCGAATTGCACCACATTCGTCGTGACCGAGAACCAAAATCAGTGGCACACCGAGCACTTCGACGCTGTATTCAAGGGAACCCAGAATTGTCTCGCCGATAACCTGACCGGCGTTGCGAACCACAAACAAATCGCCAAGACCAACATCGAAGATAATTTCGGCTGAAAGGCGACTGTCTGCGCAACCAAAAAGAGCCGCAAATGGTCGCTGACGCTCGGCGAGCCTGGTGCGAACATCAATATCTTGACGCGGATGAGCCGGCTGGCCATTAACAAATCGGCTATTGCCCTGCTGCAGGGCCGCCCAAGCTTGCTTCGGAGTCTGGGGTCGGGTTGCCGAACTCAAATCTTGGCTCACCTGCTCAGCTCCATTTCAATAACCTTGGCAAACTTTGCGATGTCGGTCTCGTATCCACCGTTGAGACTGATGAATTGACCTTCTTTTTCTAAAGTCCAGAGAAATGGGTCGACTGATTTTTCGTCTGTGCTTATCCATTTGGTCCAAGCATCATTTTGAACTGACGAGTCAGTGTTGGGTTTGAAATCTTTTGATGCTAGCGCGACCCAGGTCGGGTTTACATCGAATGCTTGAACCAAGCGAACATATTGATTTTTTGGCCCGACAAACCCGGTTTCAAAATAGCGAACTCCATCGGCTGTTGCGCCACGCCACTTGGCTCGATTTGACCACCAACCCTGAGGCAGCTCGGGGGCCAAAATATCTAACCCTGATGCCGACTCTGCTTGTGAGACAGCAGTTTTATAGTCGACTGGCTGAATTCGATTGCTGTCATCGCGCGGCACTGCCAAAACGGTGACGATTACAATTCCAAGAGTCGCAGCAAGCGACAAAAGCAAGTTGATTACTGTTTGCTTGGCTCTGCGCTTTGCGGCTGCGTCGTCACTCATTATTTTTCGGCCTTAGCCTTCACTGCGTCGTCAAGTCGCTTGCGAGCGCCAGCTAGCCAGGTTTCGCACTGCGCGGCTAGAGCCTCGCCTCGCTCCCATAGGGCCATCGATTCTTCGAGAGTGACTGCGCCCTGTTCGAGGTCGGCAACAACCTTTACCAACTCATCGCGAGCTTGTTCATAGGTCATAGCCGCAATTTCAGCATTGATTTGGGTTGATTTTTCAGCGCTCATACTTTGACCATTCTACTTTTCGAAAGTCTTTTCAACGGTGGCCTCAATCTCGCCTTTAGCCAAACGCACGGCCAATTTTTGACCTAGCTTCAATGCAGCTGTGCTAGTGATCACGTGACCATTAGCATCTCGCACGACGGCATAGCCGCGATCAAGTGTCGACTGTGGCGATAGGGCCTTGATTTGAGCGCGCAGGTGTTCAATTGACACTGTCTCGCGATCGATTTTGTTGCTAATCCAGCTTCTTGATCTGTCGAGTTGCTGCGAGATTTCATTTGATTTTTCATCGATGAAACTGAATGGGTTAGCCAAGCTCGGTCGGGTGCGAATCTGCTGAATTAACTGAGCCTGGTGAGTGACATAACCCTCGACTCTCAAGAAAATTCGCTGCAGCGCCTGCTCAAGTTTGCTGCGCTCTTCGGCAACGTCGGGAACAATCATCTTTGCGGCATCGGTTGGAGTCGACGCTCTAAGGTCGGCAACATCATCGAGCACTGGGCGATCGTTTTCGTGGCCAATCGCAGACACAACCGGGGTTTTTGCCGCGGCAACTGCTCTAACAAGCGATTCGTCGCTAAAAATCACCAGATCAATAAACGAGCCACCACCTCGAGCGATTACTATGACATCGACCTCGGGGTCTTCATCCAGCGCCTTTAGTGCAGCGATTATTTCGGGAACGGCTTTTTCGCCCTGAACCAAAGTGTTCACGATTTTGAATTGAGCATCGGGCCAGCGGCGCTTAACGTTCTGCAAAACATCTTTTTCGGCGTCAGAATCTTTGCCGGTAATCAGGCCAATTCGATTTGGCAAAAATGGAATCAGTTTTTTGTGATCGATTGAGGTGAGCCCCTCGGCAATTAAAGTCTGACGAAGGCGTTCAATGCGTTCAAGCAGTTCACCGAGCCCAACCTTGCGAATTTCAAAAACCTGCATGGTGAGCTTGCCGCCCTTTGGCCAAAAATTAGGCTTCAGCAGCGCTACGACGCGATCTCCCTGCTTGAGATCGGCCGGAATTTTCGAGGTGTCCCACGCGTGAATTTCAATTGAGTTCTCAACTTGAAGGTCGCGCAACTGGCCAAACATATTGGTGGCACGCAAGCTAATCTGCGATATCTCACCCTCCACCCAGAGATACCCCAGGCGATCTATCCATTCTTTGAGAGTGGCTGAAAGCTTAGAAACCGGCCATGGTGCATCAGTAGAGCTGACTTTTGAGCCCCAGGTTTCACCCTGCGACGATACGACAGCGGCGTTGGCATTCTGGCTGCTCGGTGTTGTGTCGCTCATGTTTATCTCTCGCTTGCAATCGCGTGCGTTATGAATTCATTCCTAAAGGACGCATCAACCTCGCGCTTATCATTGAGGGGTGACTGAATCCAAGAATACCGTCAGCGTTGAGCTGTCTCAGCCCTCAAAAAAGGTTCTTTTAGCGTCACCACGCGGATATTGCGCCGGAGTTGATCGCGCGGTTATTGCCGTTGAAAAAGCCCTCGACCACTACGGAGCACCGGTTTACGTGCGAAAGCAAATTGTTCACAACAAGCACGTGGTCAGTTCACTCGAAAAGCGTGGTGCGATTTTTGTCGACGAAGTTGACGAAGCTCCTGAGGGCTCAGTATTAGTTTTCTCGGCTCACGGTGT
>CALDKR010000081.1 GCA_937898095.1 uncultured Rhodoluna sp. | reverse complement strand
CTGGCGTCACCGGCCCAGACGGTGCAAGTCATCACGGCATGTGGGACTTAGCTATGTTGCAAATCATTCCGGGCATTCAAATTGCTGCGCCGCGTGACGCCAAGCGCGTGTCTGAATTGCTAGCCGAAGCCGTTCAGGTTGACGATGCGCTAACCGTGGTTCGATTTCCGAAGGGCTCAGTTTCAGACCCAATTGTTCAAATCTCACGCACGAACGATGGAGTCGACATCCTTCATCAATCTGCCAGCAAAGACGTTCTTATCGTCGCTGTCGGCGTCATGGCAGAAACTGCCCTTGGCGTGGCTCAGCTGCTCGCAGCTCAGGGGATTGGTGCGACAGTCATCGACCCAAGGTGGGTTATTCCGGTAAAACAGTCGATTCTAGAAATGGCAGCTGAGCACCGCCTAGTCGTGACAATCGAAGACGGAATTCGAGTTGGAGGAATAGGAACTCGAATTAGGCAAGCAATGCGAACGGCGCAGGTTGACACAGCACTGAATGAAGTTGGGCTGCCGGATGAATTTCTTGAGCACGCCACACGCAATGAAATTCTCGAACGAACTGGGCTAACTCCAAAGGCAATCGCCCGAGACATTGTTGCCCAAGTGCTCGGATCAAAGGTTCCGCACGCCAGGCCTCTTGCAGAAATGCAGATTACGAGTGATCTGATCTAAAGAAGGCTGACTAGCGAAAGCTGCCTCTAGCGCACTCGAAACCGCTTGAGCCTGCCACTTGCGGGCACCTGCTTCCATTAGCTTGTTCGAGATGTCGTGCGACGAAACTAGATCTAGTTGCCAGCAAACTTGACGAACATGGTCGGGTGAAACCAGGTTTTCGACAGGAATATTCAGTTCGATAGCTAAATCACCCAAGAAATTTTTGGCGAGTTGCAATCGCTGAGCCGCCTCAGGAAATTTGTTTGGCCAGTGTCGATGGTTTGGAATTCCCTCGGCCGGCAAGCGTTTTGGTGGAAGATCTCGTGATTCAGCACCCTCGCGCAGCGCAGCAAACCAAACATCGATAAAAGTGCGACTGCCTCGCCCATTGAAAGACTTAAGAGACATCAATTCGGGTTTTGTTCTAGGGTTTGCAAGAATTGCCGCAATCATGGAGCGATCCGGAAGAATGCGCCCGGGCGAGACATCGAGTTTTTGTGCCAGTGTTTCTCGCGCCTGCCAGATTTCTCGCAGCATTGCCAGTGATTGTTGATCTTTCAACTCGATAGCACCACTGGTGCCTCGCCAACGGTCAACCTTTGGGGGCTTCGGTTTAAATTTTGTCAGCGCCTCGAACTCCTCGGAGGCCCAGTTGGTTTTGTTTTGCTCGGCTAGCAATCGAGAGAGTTCGTCATAAAGGTCATGAAGAACATCGACGTCTAAAGCTGCATAAGTCAGCCACGCTTCTTCAAGGGGGCGCTGGCTCCAGTCAACTGCTGAATGCTCTTTTGCGAGACGAAGCCCGAGCAAGCTTTCGCAGACACTGCCTAATCCGACCCGATCGAGGTTGACAATTCGCGATGCCAACTCGGTGTCAAAAAGCGAACTCGGCTTCAGACCAACCATTTCAAGGCAAGGCATGTCTTGAGTCGCGGCATGCAGAAGCCATAGGTCGGTGCTTAGCAATGCGGCAAGTTCTGAAAAATGCTCAGGGTTGTCGTCTGGTGAAATGGCAATTGGGTCGATCAAAAAAATTGGCGCTCCAGGTCGATAAACCTGAATTAGATAGGCGCGTTGACTGTATTTGAATCCGCTGGCACGTTCAGAATCAATGGCAAAAGCACCCGAACCTGCGGCAAGAGCGGCTACTGCATTAGAAAGGCCTTCTGGGGTGTCAACAAAAATGACCTCACGCCTTGGCCTCTCTAACAATGGCAGCTCTGCGGCAGCCTGAGGTTTAGCGTCCGATTCCATGAACACCCGCTGGCAAATATGGAAGGCCGCTAACCATGCAAATTAGATCTTGAAACGCCTCAAGATGAGGGCGAAGACTGTCGCCCCTTGGCGACCACGAGGCACGAATTTCGATTTCAGCGTGGTCTGGATCTTTCGCCAAGCCCCCGAAACCGGTTGAGTGAATTCTGGTCGCGGTGCCTGCCTCGGCGAAGTAATCAGCACCCCTCTGGCGCAATGCCTCAGAAAGCCAGTTCCAGGCAATCTCAGCCAATCTCTCATCGCTGGCAATGTGCGGCTCAAGTGGTGACTTGATGAAGCAAATTACGCGGCTTGACCCGCCCCATGCTTCAACCTCTTTATCGTCTTTCAAGAACACGATTCGACCTTCGCCAGCGTCACCAGCGTGGGCGTCGCCTGAGAGCACTGTTCCGCAAATTGCAATCGCGTTGGCCGCTAAGTCTTTCGGTGCAGCGATCTGGTGAACATCGAGTTCACTTCGAATTTCAGATGCGCGCAAGCTGTTGGTCGCCAATTTAAAGCTTGCTGACCAATTCTCTTGAGATTCGAATTCAAACATGTAGCTACAGGCTAGTTTTCAGGCGGCCACGGAGGCGGCTGCCACGCCGTCATCTGTGCAGAATAAAGCGGAATACAGCAAGATCACTAGCTTCGTGAACTAAGTTCACACTGTCGAATGCGAGCTTAACTGGAAGTTCCGAAATCAAGTTTTTTAAATTTGACTGGTTGAATTTTCCGGTCACTGATAAGTCGAATTCATCTAGCAGGCCGGCGTGAATAACCTCGTTCAAACAGCTCGGTCCAAATTCGCAAAGAATGTTCTCGAACTTCGCTGCTGCGATAGCGATGGTTTCTGTGGCACTTGCCGCAATAACCTGTGCACCTGCAGACACCAGTTGATCGAATGCGTCAGCATGTCTCGAGATAATCCACAACGGCCTTTGGGTCGGTGAATATTTGTTGTTTCTAACGGTTAGCCCTGACGAGACTATGAGGTCGCACCAACGCCTAGAGGAAATCAAAAATTCAAGATCAGCAGCGTTAGAAACTTCACGGCTTGAGCCGCTCGAGTCTTGCCACTCGCCTCGAGCGTTAACAACAAAAATTGCCCGAGTTGTCACGCCTGTGATTTTTCAGCAGTTTGCCGCTTGATGCGCCCCAGCATTGCTCGCATTCCGCGCATTCGAAGCGGCGAGACGGCTTCGCTGAGACCGAGCGTGCTCGGAAAATCGTCATCAAAACTTAGAACCTCGGTCACCGAGGAACCGTCAAGCACTGAATGAAGGATGCTTGCGAAACCCCTAGTTGTTGGCGCCTCTTCGGGTGCGGTGAAAAATAGATCAACTCGGCCATCGTTCACTTCTACAAAAAGAAAAACAGGGGATTGGCACTCTTCAACGCGCTCGAGAAGATCAGGGTGATCGGCATAACGAGCCGGAAGATCTGGCAAATTTTCGCTGAACTCAAGCAAAAGTTGCAGTCGATCTTTCAACGCGAACGACTTGAAGTCTTCCGCCAACTCAGCAGCTAGTGTCGCTGCAGACAACTACGCAGCCTTCGGAGCTGGCGCGATTCCTGGTTCAGTGCCTTTAACGATTGGCACACCAACCAATGAACCCCACTCGGTCCATGATCCGTCATAATTTCTGACATTTTCGAAGCCAAGCAAATAGTTCAAAACGAACCATGTGTGGCTAGACCGCTCGCCAATTCGGCAATAGGCAATGACGTTGTCTCCCGACTTTAGCCCAGCTCCTTCAAGATATAGAGCATCCAGCTCTGCACGGCTTCGGAACACGCCATTCTCACCCGCAGCCTTAGCCCATGGAACAGACTTGGCACTTGGGATGTGACCTCCGCGTAGTGCGCCTTCTTCTGGATATGCGGGCATGTGAGTGCGCTCGCCTGAATACTCTTCTGGAGAGCGGACATCAATCAACGGGTTTCCGAAGTGCTTCAAAACATCGTCTCTAAATGCACGAAGAGTGCTGTCGTCGCGCTGAACCACTGGATAGTCGGCTGGAGCTACAACGGTTTGTTCTTTAGTTAGTTCGCGACCCTCAGCGATCCACTTTTCGCGGCCGCCATCTAGCAAGCGCACATCAGCGTGGCCGAAAAGCTTAAACACCCAGAGTGCG
>CALDKR010000080.1 GCA_937898095.1 uncultured Rhodoluna sp. | reverse complement strand
AGAAGAAGTTGCTGAACTTTTTGAATCAGCAACCCGTGAGGCAATTGCTGCCTTTGGTCGCGGCGAGTGCTTCTTAGAGAAATATCTCGAGAAGCCACGTCACGTTGAAACCCAGTGCCTTGCCGATGCCTATGGCAACGTGGTTGTGGTTTCAACCCGCGACTGCTCACTTCAGCGTCGTCACCAAAAGTTGGTCGAAGAAGCTCCGGCTCCGTTCCTAACCGCAGATCAAAACCGCCGCTTGTATGAAGCATCTAAGGCAATCTTGAAAGAGGTTGGCTATCAGGGCGCCGGCACCTGTGAATTCTTGGTTGCTCAAGACGGCACCATTTCGTTCCTTGAGGTCAACACTCGCCTGCAGGTTGAGCACCCAGTCTCTGAAGAAGTCACCGGTCTAGACCTTGTGCGCGAGCAGTTCAGAATTGCTGAGGGTGGCGAGCTTGACCATCGCGACCCAGAAGTTCGCGGTCACTCGTTTGAGTTTCGCATTAACGGCGAAGATGCCGGCCGCAACTTTATGCCGGCCCCGGGCCCAGTTCATGTTTTCAAGGCACCTTCAGGCCCAGGTGTGCGCGTTGACACCGGCGTTCAATCAGGTGATGAAATCTCTGGCTCTTTCGACTCGATGGTCGCCAAACTAATCGTCACCGGTGCCACCCGCGAAGAAGCCCTTGCTCGTTCACGTCGCGCACTCGAAGAGATGGAGGTAGCAGGTTTGCCAACCGTGCTGCCATTCCACCGCAAGATTGTGAATGACCCAGCATTTATTGGTGAGGGTGAAACTCACAACGGTGGACGCTTCGGAATTTATACCCGCTGGATTGAAACCGAATGGGTCAACGACATTCCAGCCTGGGGTGGCGTTGCCGAGCCGACAGCCGAGCCACAAGAGCGCAACAACGTTGTGGTCGAGGTTGACGGCAAGCGCATCGAGGTTTCTTTGCCAAAGCGCCTGTTGGCACCGCACACCGGTGCCGGCGGCGTTGCCACCGCAGGTCACGCTCCAAAGCGCAAGTCACACGGTGCAGCTAGTGCGTCTGGCGCAGCTAGCGGCAACGCAATCAAGGCGCCAATGCAGTCGACAGTGGTGAAAATCGCAGTTAGCGTTGGCGACTCAGTTCAAGAGGGCGATCTGATCTTGGTTCTCTAGGCCATGAAGATGGAGCAGCCGATGAACTCGCACAAGGCTGGCACTATCAAGTCAATCAGCGCCGAGGTTGGCGCAACCGTTCCCGCCGGAACAGTGCTGGTTGAGTTCGAATAATCTTCGACAAGTTTAAAAACAAACCCCGGTCAAACTGACCGGGGTTTGTTTTTGCAAAAGTGTTTAGCCAGCACTCGTGCTCAGTCAACTAGTCAGAAGGTCGGTGCAGAGCACGGGCAGCATCTGAAATTGAACCGGTCAGAGCCGGATAAACCGTGAAGGTTTTTGAAACCTGGTCGACAGTCAGTCGGTTTTCAACTGCGATGGCAATCGGATAAATCAGGTCAGACGCTCGAGGCGCGACGATTAGGCCGCCAATCACGGTGCCGCCGGTTGAGCAGATCAACTTGACGAAACCATCTTGCAGTCCAAGCATTTTTCCTCTTGGGTTTTGGGTGAGGTCGATCTTTTCGACATAGCCCGAGACCAAGCCATCTTTGATGTCTTTTTCGGTCCAGCCGACCTGAGCAATTTCAGGTGAGGTGAACACGTTTGAGGCAACGTTGCGCATGTTCGTCGGGGCAGCAACGTCACCCATGGTGTGAAAAACCGCGGTGCGGCCATTCATCGCGCTAATTGAAGCCAGCGGCATAAATGTGGTGCAGTCACCGACGGCATAAACGTTTGCTCGCGCCGTTCGCGAAACCTTGTTGACCACAACGTGACCAGACTCGGTTAGCTGAATGCCGGCTTCTTCAAGACCCAGGCCTTCAGTGTTAGGAATCGCACCGACAGCCATTAGACAGTGGCTGCCCTTGACGATCTCACCGGTTGAAAGCGTGACCTCAACACCGTCGCCAGTGTTAACCACTTTGTCGGCTCGTGACTTGTTGCGAATATGCATGCCTTTGCGGCGGAACACGTTTTCGATAACCTGCGCGGCCTCGATGTCATTGTTTGGCAGCACCATGTCGCGACTTGAAATCAAAGTGACCTCAACGCCAAGCGACGCGTATGCAGACGCAAACTCGGCACCGGTCACGCCCGAACCAACCACGATCAGGTGATCCGGAAGCTTGTCGAGACTATAGAGCTGGGTCCAGCTGAAAATTCGTTCACCATCTGGCTTGGCATCCGGCAGCTCGCGGGGGTGGGCGCCAACTGCAACGATGATGGTTTTGGCTTCGATGCGCTCTTCATCGCCGTTTTCGTGAGTGATGATCACGTGGTGATTGCCGTCAAGGCGACCACGACCGCGAACCACGTGGACACCCTCAGAAACCAGGTGTGCCAGCATGTCTTTTGACTGAGCTTCGGCAAGGTCGAGCAGGCGTCGGTTAACTGCGCCTAGGTCGACTTTCATTTGCGGCTTGATGGTCTTGCCGTCAAGGGCAAAATAAATGCCGAGGTTGCTTGCGTGTGAAACACGGTTTGCCGCTTCGGCAGTTGCGATCAAAGATTTCGATGGCACAACGTCGGTGAGCACAGCGTTGCCGCCGACTCCGTTGGCCTCGATGAGGGTGACTTTTGCACCTAGCTGGCGACCGGCTAGAGCGGCTTCGTATCCGCCTGGGCCACCACCAATAATTACGATGTGGTGAACAGGGGTTTGATTATTTGACACGAGAACATTCTCGCAGGATTTAGGAAAGTAAACTCAAACCCATGACTAACCCTCTGGAAAATTCAATGGCGAATCCTTTTGAGGTTGCCAAGCAAGCAGCGGCAAAAATTGCCGAACTAACCGGCGTTGAGCGCCATGACATTGCCCTGACTTTAGGCTCAGGATGGGCCAAAGCAGCCGACCTGATCGGCGAAACCACCGCAACTATCAACGCGGTCGACGTTCCCGGATTCTCAGCTCCAAAGGTTGAAGGTCACGTTGCGACCATTCGCTCTGTGCTTTTGCCGAGCGGAAAGCGCGCCCTGATTCTCGGTGCCCGCACTCACTACTACGAAGGCCACGGCGTGCGTCGCGTGGCTCACGGTGTGCGCACCGCGGCTGCCACC
>CALDKR010000079.1 GCA_937898095.1 uncultured Rhodoluna sp. | reverse complement strand
AGCTAATTGAAAACAACTCATTAGCTCACTTGCTTTTGGGTCTAAACCCCTTGTATCACTGGCTTCAGATTGTGCGACTGCCAATTCTTGGTCAATGGCCAACTATCGAAAACTGGGCACTGGCAGCACTGAGTGCTGGCATTGGCTGGGCTGTCACATTGGTTGCATATAAGAGGTATCGAAACATGATTGCGTATTGGGTGTAGTTATGGCGCAGATCAAATTCGAAGACATTTCGATCGAGATACCTATTTTTAATGCGACCGGAAGGTCACTCACCTCAAAGATCCTTGAGGTTGCAACTGGCGGAAAGCTTGATGCGGACCCAAATGGCCGCGTGATGGTTCGGGCGTTGACCGATGTTTCTTTTTGCTTGAAAGATGGAGACCGAGTTGGTTTGGTTGGCCATAATGGCGCCGGAAAATCAACCATGCTTCGTGCGCTAAGTGGTGTCTATGCACCAACCAGGGGAAAAGCGATTTTGGACGGCGAAATTGGTTCGTTGATTGACATCTCTTTGGGAATCAACCCTGAGGCAACTGGCCGTGAAAACGTGTTTATTCGAGGTCAACTTTTAGGTTTGACCAAGGCTGAAATCTCTGCACGATATGACGAAATCGTCGAATTTGCAGAGCTTGGTGATTTTATGGAAATGCCAGTTAGAACATATTCCTCTGGAATGCACCTGCGCTTGGCTTTTGCAGTCTCGACCGTTGTTCGCCCTGAGATTTTGCTCATGGACGAGTGGTTGTCGGTCGGCGATGAAAACTTCAAGCACAAAGCCGAAGCCCGCCTGGCAGAGCTTGTTGATGCGACCAAGATTTTGGTGATTGCGTCTCACTCTCGCGAGTTGATCGAGACAACTTGCAACCGAGTGATTTGGCTGGAGCATGGCCAGGTAAAAATGCAAGGCTCAGTGGCCGAAGTTTTGCCTGCCTATTTTGGCTAGCCTTGGGGGCTAAAAATCCGCCGCTTCGGAATCCTTCGGGCTTAGGTTGAAATCAGATATGCCAAATTTGCTGGCTACCTTTGAAAATGCTATTTCTAGTTTTGGCGAAAGCGGATTCACGGTTTTATCTGCTGATGGGTTAAATTCACTGCTGCAGAGGTAATTCGCGATGGTGTTGTCAGCGAGACTCAGAAATGCGTGGCCAAGCCCTTCAGAAATCAGCACAGATTTCTTGTTTTCAGCACTTAATTCAACGGCGTCCCACTGGCCATAGGTTGGTGATTCCTTTCTTAGGTCAACAACGACATCCCAGATTCTGCCTTTGGGGCATGAGACATATTTGGCCTGACCTTCGGGGCTGTCGGTGTAGTGAATGCCTCGAATAACGCCCTTGTTTGAAACCGATTGGTTCACCTGTTTGACGGTGAATGTTCTGCCGAGTTCTTGCTCGATTAGTGAAAGCTTGAATTGCTCTTCGAAGTGACCACGATTGTCGTGGTGACGAAGCGGGGTGTGCA
Organism: uncultured Rhodoluna sp.; assembly: GCA_937898095.1. Taxonomy (GTDB): domain Bacteria; phylum Actinomycetota; class Actinomycetes; order Actinomycetales; family Microbacteriaceae; genus Rhodoluna. The sequence goes on along the minus strand of CALDKR010000079.1, from coordinate 603 downwards.
CCCAGGCACCTTTGATTTTCATTTCTTCGAATGGCATAAAATCAAGGCTAACCGACAAGGGGGCAAATGATGCGTTGGGCAGTTGTGGGCAGCAGCGGTATGTTTGGCCGCGAAATGCTTGAGTATTTGTCAGCAAAGAATCAAGAAGCTGTCGGTTTTGATCGCTCTGCGATTGGTGCCGAATCATCAGTGGATGAAATCTCTGCCCTGATCTCAGAATTTGATGTTTTGGTTAACGCTGCGGGTTTCACGGCGGTTGACCTAGCTGAAACCGAACTGTTTGAAGCCAACTCGGTGAATGCGATTTTCCCCGGGAAGCTAGCCGAAGCTGCTGCCCAGGTGAATATGCGATTCATGCACATTTCTACTGATTATGTTTTTGATGGAAACGCCACCCAGCCATTCAAAGTGACCGACAACGTTGACCCGCAGACCGCCTATGGCGAATCAAAAGCATTGGGAGAGAAGTTGGTTGCTGAGAGCGGAGCCGACTATTCGATTCTGCGCACAGCCTGGCTTTATTCGGCCGGCGGCAAGAACTTTGCTAAGACCATTGCCTCGATTTTGAAATCTCAGGGGCAGGCGAGAGTTGTTGGTGATCAG
>CALDKR010000078.1 GCA_937898095.1 uncultured Rhodoluna sp. | reverse complement strand
CGTAGCTGAGCAGTGTCTTCGTTCGCGGGCTCATGCTTTGACCGCCTTCGCAAAGAGACCGTTCGGGCGAACCAGAAGGATCACGACGAGGAGTCCGAAGACGAGAAGGTCACGGTACTGCGGGCCGATGTAAACAGCGCCGAAGGTCTCGACAACAAAACGCGCCTCAATCTGATGATTGCATTGCCGGTAATGCACTACTGCTGGGGTGCTGGGTTCATTCGCGGCTTGTTTGCCAAACCAATAAAAAACGAAGCGCGCGGGTAGGCTTTAGGCATGTCTTCTAGCAACGACAACCCATACAAAGTCAGCAAAGCGGTGATTCCGGTGGCGGGTCTCGGCACCCGTTTTTTGCCAGCCACCAAGGCAATGCCAAAAGAGATGCTGCCAATTGTTGACAAGCCGGTTATTCAATATGTCGTTGAAGAAGCAGTTGCAGCCGGTCTAGAGAACATCTTGATGATCACCGGTCGCAACAAAAACTCACTTGAGAATCACTTTGACCGCGTGACCGAACTCGAGTCGACCCTTGAGGCAAAGGGTGACAAAACCAGACTTTTCGCGGTTCAAAATTCAAGCCAGCTCGGCGATATTCACTACACCCGCCAGGGCGACCCACGAGGCTTGGGCCACGCGGTTTTGCGCGGCAAGAGCCACGTTGCCGAACACAGTTTTGCTGTGTTGCTTGGTGACGACGTGATCGACAGCCGCGATGTTTTGCTCAGCAAAATGATCGAGGTGCACGAGGCCACTGGCGACAACGTGATTGCTCTGATGGAGGTCGACCCGGCCACCATCCACATGTATGGCTGCGCATCGGTTGAGGCAACCGACGACCCAGAGGTGGTCAAGGTAACCGGCCTGGTCGAGAAGCCTTCGCGCGAAGATGCACCATCGAATTTGGCTGTCATCGGTCGCTATGTTTTGCGCCAAGAAATGTTCGACATTCTTGAAGAAACTCAGCCGGGTCGCGGTGGCGAAATTCAGCTGACCGATGCACTTGAGACCGCCGTAGAGCGCCCAGAGATAGCCGGTGCGGTTCGCGCCGTTATTTTCAAGGGTCGCCGCTATGACACCGGTGACAAACTAGATTTCATCAAGGCCACCCTGCGCATCGCGATTGACCGCGAAGACATCGGTGCCGACCTGCGCGAATTTATCAAAGACTTTTCTCACACGCTCTAAGCGACAACCCAAAGGCAGACACACATGGCAAAGCGCAACGACATCATCATCTGTTCGTTCTATTCGAACGACGATTACTATCGCGGATGGGCCGACAAGCTTCGCGAAAATCTTGAAGAGCTTGGCGTTGAATATGAACTGCTAGAGATCGAAAAGAAGCCGGGCGAAGACTGGGCTGACATCACTCGCCGCAAGGTCGGATTCTTGGCTCGCGTTTGCGAAGAGCACCCAACCAAAAAGGTTTTCTGGACTGACGTTGACTGCTCAATTTTGCGACTGCCAGATTTTGTTGCCGACTTCACCGCCGACATCATTGGTTTTCAGCGCGGCTTCGGTTCACCACTAAACATCGGATACGACAAGCGCACTCGCTTCTGGGAGCCATGCTTCTGGGGCATTAACACCACCCCTCAGGCTCGCAAAATGATTCGTGATGCCTATGCAATTGAGCAGGCAGCCACCGAAATCAAAGCCACCGATGACTATTTCATGGAAGAAGCTTGGCGCGAGAACGCAAATGACCTGACCTTCCAGATGATTCCGTCAAACACAATCGTTGGCAAGGGTCAGATCACAGAACACTCACACACCGCTTTCTATCAGTTTGGTTCGAGCGGCAACGTTGACGAATTCAAGGGCAAGGTTCAGCAGCACGGCACTGCAGCAAAGCGCAAGCCGACTATGCGCCGTCGCGCACTATTGGCGGCTAAAGCAATCGAAAAGAACCTGCCAACCCCAATCAGCAACCGTCTGCGTTTGACTGCAGATGCGATTGGCCTAACCGGTGTGCTAACCCACAGCAAGGGCGTCGGCGCAAACAAGGGTCGCGACTCTGACATGCGCAAGATCGTGCGAACCTCACAGATCGCTGGCTCGGGCGCAACCACCGCAAACCTCAGCGAGGCTTTCCTCAAGAACTATCGCGCAACCCCGGTTGAAAAAGCTTCGATCGAGACAGCTCGCACATTCAGCTTTTATGCCAACCGCGGCTTCGATGCTGCTGGTCAAGACCAAACTCG
>CALDKR010000077.1 GCA_937898095.1 uncultured Rhodoluna sp. | reverse complement strand
AGAGCAGAGGTTTCCTAAACCTTGTGCGGAAGTTCGATTCTTCTCGGGGGCACTTAATCCAAATAATCAGGCTGCGTTTGGAATGCTCAAAAATTCATCCCACTCTGGTTCAAGATGCTCGGCGCCGCGAAGGGTCCAGATTGATCCACTCGGCATCTTTGGCGTGATTCGCAATTGCCAGCCGATCTCACTCAGCGTCTTGTCGCCTTTGGTGTTGTTGCACTTTAGGCAGCAGGCAACCAGGTTCTCCCAGGTGTCTTTGCCGCCACGAGATTTTGGCTGCACGTGATCAATTGTGTTGGCATTTTTAGCGCAGTATGCACAGCGGTGGCCGTCTCGTCGGAGCACGCCTCGGCGAGACACCGGAATCAATCGAGAGCCAGAAATTCGCACGTAGCGAGATAGCAGAATCACTGAAGGTAAAGCGAAGTCGGTTTTGGCACTGTGCAGGGTCTGCTCTTGAGAGCCGGCAAGCACGGTAGCTTTTTGATTTAAAACCAAAATCAGAGCTCGTTTGAATGAGACTACGGCCAGTGGCTCATAGCCCGCATTTAGAACAAGTGTGCGCAATCTGCATCCTTTCGAATTCACCCGGACGGCTTCTGGGTTTTCGCCTAGGGCAAGCAGTTCGGCTAATAAAAAAGCGCCGTCAAAATTGACGACGCAAATTAGTTAGCCAAAATTTGGCACTGTTGAAGAAATCGACAGTGCTCAAATGCCGAACCGGTTTGCCCGCGCTTTGAAACCATGATTCCTCTTTTCGAGTGCCAAACAACTTGACCCTAACCTCAGGTTAGGACGAATCGACTTTAGAAATCGGCAAATTCTTTTCGTGTTTTGGTGACGATTAGGTTAAGAATTTGCAACCATTCAGGGGCCTCTTGCGCTGCAATTGCCGATCGTGTTTTGCGGCAGCACATGTGCCGCGAGTCGCCTTTAGTTCGTGGCTAGGCGAACGAAGTGAACCTGACTTGTGAAAATTGGTGCCAACTTGACGGTATCACCGCGTCGAGGTGCGTGATAGAAGTTGCCGTTGCCGGCATAAATGCCGTCGTGGCTCAAGTCGTTCATAATCACCAAATCACCAGGCACGGCATCTTCAGGCTTAATCAAAATGCCTATGCGGTCTTGTCCGTGCACCGAGTGCGGCAAGGCGATTCCGAATTGAGCAAAAACAAACGCAACATAGCCCGAGCAGTCAAAGCCGGCAGGCGTCGAACCACCGAAAACATATGGCGTGCCGACATATTTAGCTGCAACCTGCAAAACGGTGGCGCCATCAATCTTTGAGAATGGCGGGTTCGCTAGATAGTCTTCGGCAGTTGGGCCCGAATAGGTTCGATAGCCATTCAGGGTTTCTTGGCGCGCGATCTCACTTGCGTCGGCAGATTCATATTTGCCGCGAACGAACTTGACTGTGTTAACTGCCGCCACGGTCAAATTTTGAGTGTCTTCAGATGCTGCAACGGCCTGAGCATCTGTGGTGGTGAATCTGGCCATAGCTGCGATGTCTGGGTTATAGGCATATGCAGGCAGAGCGAAGGTGGCGAATAACCCTGAAGCGATTGCCATGGTCACAAAGTTGCGCACCGGGCGTCGGGCAAAAAACTTAACTGGCCGCTTGGCTCGAACAGTGAATCGAGATTGAACGGCTCTCGCAGCGGCTGGGGCTAGCGGGCTTGACGCCTGACTTGAGGCTAGAGCAGCGCGATTTAGCTTGCGCTGAGCGCGTGCCAAACGACGAGCTTGACGGGTTAGTCGAGCTCGCTCAGCTTCTCTAATGGTGCGTCTGCTGCGCAATTCGAATGTCTCAAGAATATTTATCTCGACATCCGCGCGGTGACGACCGGTGGATTTGTTGGTCAAATGTGTTGAACCTCCAAGGCTTTGATTTTAGCCCAGGAACGCAATTGAGTCACCTTTTGTTTGGTCGATTGAGGCAGGTCTCAGGCAATGTTCAGAAAGTGAACTCGAAAGCCTGCAGACCTGAAATAGCCGCTAGGCCTGAACAAAAAGATGTGCTGCAAGGTCAAAATCAAGCTTTAGCCCATCAGTTAGTGCGGCGTTAGTCACTAAAACACTTTTGTCTTCAAAAGCCAACTTGATTTTTTGGCTAGGCAAAATCTGAAGCTCGTGAAGCTCGGCCAAAAGCTCGACATCGATTTGCAGGTGCTCGCCGATTCGGCTAAGCAAAAATGTTTCTTGGTTTGCAATGGCCCTTGGCAAATCGACCACTGAAATAACTTCTTCGCCATCTTTGGTGCCGGCGCTGAGGCCTATCTCCTCGAGGCCCGGAATAGGATTTCCGAATGGAGAAACAGTTGGGTCGCCAATCATCTCAATGATTTTTAGCTCGACTCGATCGCTGATTACATGCTCCCAGCGGCAAGCTTCTTCGTGAACAAATTGCCAATCAAGCCCGATTACATCAGTCAGCAAGCGCTCGGCCAGTCGATGCTTTCGCATGACCGAAACAGCAGCCTTCCGCCCCGAGGCGGTCAGTTCAAGGTGACGATCGCCCGAAACGGTGAGCAGCCCAATTCGCTCCATGCGTGCGCAAGTTTGCGAGACTGTCGGGCCTGACTGCCCAAGTCGCTCGGCGATGCGAGCGCGCATCGGAACGTGCCCCTCTTCTTCAAGTTCGAGAATCGTGCGCAGATACATCTCGGTTGTGTCAATTAGATCGGTCACCGATTGCTCCTTTCGCGCTTTCAAACAATACGAGCTTAGACAGCTCTGTTGAGTTTGGGGCTATTTCATTCACCCCTAAAGGTAAACTCGTGGCATGCCTGAAATCGTTTTGCCTAGTGAATTATTGCCATCTGACGGTCGCTTCGGTTGCGGCCCTTCAAAAGTGAGACCGGCACAGATTGCTGCGTTTGCCAGCGAAGGCGCGAAACTCATGGGCACCTCACACCGTCAAGCTCCAGTGAAGAACCTGGTTAAGCGCGTTCAAGAGGGCTTGCTTGAGCTGTTTCACAACCCCGACGGCTATGAAATCGTGCTCGGCAACGGCGGATCAACAGCTTTCTGGGACGCAGCGGCTTTCTCAATGGTCGAGAAAAAGGCCCAGAACTTGGTTCACGGTGAATTCGGAGCCAAGTTTGCATCAGCACTAACCAACCCATGGCTCGAAAAACCGACTGTCATAAACGGTGACCCAGGCTCGCGACTAGAGCTGCAAGCCGAAGCAGGCGTTGACTCATATGCTTACGCTCAGAACGAGACCTCTACCGGAGTCGTAACTCCTGTTCGACGAGTTGCTGGCGCAGACCAAAACTCGATTTTCTTTACCGACGCAACTTCAGCTGCCGGTGGAATCGATTTCGATCCTCTTGAGACAGATGTCTACTACTTCGCTCCACAAAAAAACTTTGCATCTGACGGCGGTCTTTGGTTCGCCTTAATGTCGCCAGCTGCGATCGCCCGCACCGAGAAAATTGCCGCCAGTGAGCGCTACATTCCAGAGTTTTTGAGCGTGAAAACAGCGATTGACAACTCTCGCCTCAACCAAACCCTTAACACCCCAGCGATTGCAACTTTGTTTTTGCTGGCCGAGCAAATTGACTGGATGAACGCAAACGGCGGCCTAGCGTGGGCCGATGCTCGCACCAAGGCGGCTTCGAGCCACCTTTATAAATGGGCAGATAGCGCCGAATTTGCAACCCCGTTTGTCAGCAACCCAGAGCACCGATCACAGGTGGTTGTGACCATTGATTTTGATGAGAAAATCGACGCCGCTGCGATTGCAAAAACATTGCGCGCAAACGGAATCGTCGATGTTGAGCCTTATCGCAAGTTGGGTCGCAACCAGCTTCGAGTCGCAACCTTCACCGCAACCGAACTGGCCGATGTTCAAACCCTAACTAATGCCATTGATTATGTTGTTGGCCAGTTAGCCTAAATTTATGCGCTTTTATGTCAAAGATTCAGAGCGAAAGCCTGACCCTGAGCCGGTGAAAACAAACGCCAAGCTGGTCTTCACTGTCGGCACAATAGCCTGGACAGTCGCGCTACTTTTTGTTCTTTTTGCCTACCCGAGGCTTTCGCCAGCCGAACAATCGCTTTGGCCGTTTACCTGCGGTGTTGGCATCGCTCTCGGTCTCATCGGCCTGATCCGTGTCAGAAATCGTTGAATCTTCATCGTTCTTAGCCACATCGATCTCGTTAGCCTCGACATCGGTTGACTCGACATCTTCGTCGAAGCCCGCCTCTTCGTTTTCATCTGAATCAATGGCATCTTCATCAGCATCTTCATCAGAATCTTCTGCATCAAGCGCGGCTTGCGCTTCGAGCTCGGCTTGCAGAGCGCGATAGTCTGCCAAGCGCTCAGACCAAGGCACCCAGTCGGGGGCAATTAGAGAGGTTTCGCTCGGCATCAACAGAACTTCAGAAACAGTTGGCTGCTGATCGGCCGGAGCAAAAATCACAACGTTCCAACGCCAATCTCGATAGCCCCTTAACTTGCTTTCGAAGCGATAGGTAAAAACAGAATCGCCCTCATCGACTGCATCAATGAATGCGCCGACGCCATCGCGAGGCGCGGTTTCGACCGCCGCCGCTTTAGCGAATTCTCTGTGCTGTGACACTGAACTAGGCGTCTAGTTCGTCGGCAAGCTTGCGCAACAACTGCGCAATTTTGCGACCGTGGTTTGACTCTGGATATTTGCCGCGCTTCAAGCCACCACCAAGGGTGTCAAGCAGGCGAATCAGGTCTTCAACGATGATTGACATTTCGTCGGCTGGTTTGCGGCCCATTTTGGCAAGGCTCGGAGGTGCGTCTAGAACGCGTACCGAAAGCGCCTGTGCGCCCTTCTTGCCATCGACAATGCCGAACTCAACGCGAGTGCCAGGCTTCACAGATGTGGTGCCAGCCGGAAGCGCGCTGATGTGAAGAAAAACCTCGTCGCCTTCATCGGATGCGATGAAACCGAAACCTTTTTCTTCATCAAAAAACTTAACTTTGCCGGTAGGCATTTGAACCTCTTTCGTTGATACAAGTGTTCATTTTACAGGCGAGTTCGGCATTCTGTCTCGGGTATCCTAAGAGGATGCCTAGTAACAGCAACAACCAGCCAGAATCAAACCCGAGTCGTCTCGAAAAAATCCTTGCCTACATGGCCGTAGGCGTTATTGGACTCTCGGTTATTTCAATTTTGGTGACACTGATTTCGCAAATGTTTGAAAGCAACGGCGGCTTAGTTATCTTCAGGCAGATTCCGGTTCTTGGCCTGCCACTGGGGTTCATCCTGGTTTTGGTTTTGCTGTTTGTCAGCATGAGCCGTCGCGCTAAAGAAGCCCGAAAAGGCAAATAACTCATAGCGAATCATCAAATGCTGGGGGCATTATGAGTGAACTGCTTCAGGTTGCTGCATCTCTGCGGCAACTGACCGATCAAGAGCTTCGGCAGCTGATTATCGCTCGTTCAGTCAACAGCGCCAGTCTCAGAGATTTCTTTGACCTCGCCGAGGCAATTTCAAATCAGAAATCAATAAATAGCGCTATCAGCGCACTGCCTCGATCTCTTGCGATGACAATGGCCGCGCTGGCAGCCGGCGATGAGCCAACTCAAGACGCCCATCGCAAACTAATCAAGCTCGGATTAGCCGATTCGACCGGATTGTTTTTCGCGGTGGCAGAGTCGTTTGCCAACCTAAGGCTAAATGCCCGCCCGGCACTGAAGCCCGTTGACGAACCAACTGCTTCGCAAGCGACGATTTCGAGCGAGTGTGGCCTCGCGGCATTCGAGACAATGCAGGCGCTCACCGAATTAGTTTTTGATCTAGAGCAGCGTTATGTTCGCGAGGTCGGCAAAGGCAACGTGGGCCTGCCTGACATAAAGCGACTAGCAAACCACTTGAAAAAATCAAATGAATACGCTCGCGAGATTTTTAATTTGGCGAAAATTGCTGGACTAATGGCGTTGGTTGATGGTCGCTGGCAGCTTGGCCGATTTGCACCAACTTGGCTGGGCAGTGAACCGAAAGAACAAATTAGGCACCTATGGGAGTGCTGGCTTGGTTTAGTTGGCGAATCGGCGAATGCCGAATTGGTTGATGCCTTGAGTTTTTATCAGCCAGCCAACCGACTTGGTGCCCTCTGCGCGCCAATTGGGCCGATTTTTGAATCGGTTTATCCGTTTGCCGATGCGGCAATTGGCTCAAAAATTGCCACCCTTGAAGCCCTAACTTCATTGATTGGGCTTTCAAGCCTTGGCTGCACCGCGCCGTGGTTCGCAAAAGCAATCGGCAATGACATCGAAGCTGCGTTGGCTGAAATTGAAGCAGTATTGCCGGCCGCAGGTGCTCGCTTGATTTGCCAAGCCGACCTCACCCTGATTTCGACCGGCCCGCTTCCGATCAAGACAGAAATTGAACTTCGCAGATTTGCCGAGATTGAAATGATTGGAATGGCATCTACCTATCGCCTAACTCCGCTCAGCATTACACACGGCCTTGAGACTGGCCTAAAAGAAGCCGACATTCGCGACTTGCTTCAAAAACTTTCATCGGCAAACTTGCCTCAGCCAATTGACTATCTGATTAGAGAATCGGTGGCTCGATTTGGTCGACTCGTCGTCAGGGCATCAGATGCCGGTGGCGGCTCTCGCATTGACTCTGCTGATCCGATTTTGCTGACCGAAATTCTCAACAGTGCAGAACTAAAAGCATTCGCACTATTTCGCGAAATTGATGAATCCGTTGCGAGTCGCTTTGAGCCTGAGGTCTTGTATTTCGGGCTCCGCGAAGCGGGATACCCGGCAATTCGCCTCGATGCCAAGGGTCAAATTATTTCGCCGCTGCGCGTAATTTCTGCAGCGACCGATCAAGTGAAAACCGATTCAATCCTTGATGATGTTGCGCGCATGCGCGCTGAAGAAACCAAGGTTGGCAGCGAGTTGGCCGACGATGACATTCAACGCAAAATTCAACTTGCAATTAAGAACAAGGCTCGCGTGCTGGTGACGGTCGCAACGAACTCTGGCGAGCAGATCACCTTCACGCTCGAGCCAGTCGGCATTGCCAACGGGCGCCTGCGCGCAAAAGATAAAAAGGCAGATATCGAGAGAACTTTGCCGATTGCCAGCATTATTAGCGTCTCGATTACATAGGCTTAAACGATGACCATGGGCCCGCTAATTGTGCAGAGTGACAAAACTGCACTGCTCGAAGTTGACCACCCGCAAGCCAGCGATGCCCGCCATGATTTGGCAGTTTTTGCCGAGCTCGAGCGTGCGCCAGAGCACGTTCATACATATCGCATCACAAAGCTCGGGCTATGGAACGCCCGGGCAGCGGGTCACGATTCTGAATTTGTGCTTGGCGTTCTAGACAAATATGCAAAGTTTGCGATCCCTAGTTCTGTGCGAACAGACATCACTGAAACCATGGGGCGCTATGGTCGCCTTGCAATTCAAAGATCTGAAGACGGCGAACTAGAGCTTTATTCGACCGATGCTGCAGTGCTTGCCGAAGCCGGACACCACCGCAAAATTAGCGATCTGCTAGGCGGTCGAATTTCTCAAAATGCCTTCAGAATTCAACCTTGGGCACGAGGGGCGGTCAAACAAGAGCTGCTAAAACTAGGATGGCCTGCTGAAGACTTCGCTGGCTACACCGAGGGCACGCCGCATGAAATAAGCCTGCAAGAAAGCGCCTGGAAGATTCGCGACTATCAGTCGCAGGCAGTTGACAAGTTTTGGGCGGGCGGCTCAGGCGTGGTGGTTTTGCCATGTGGCGCCGGAAAAACCATCGTTGGCGCTGCAGCCATGTCGGTAGCAAAAACTAACACCTTGATTCTGGTGACCAACACCGTGTCAGCCAGACAGTGGAAGGCCGAACTGATTCGTCGAACCACGCTCACTGATGATGAAATCGGTGAATATTCCGGGTCGATGAAAGAGGTCAAGCCAGTCACCATTGCGACCTATCAAATTTTGACCACCAAGCGTAAAAACGAATATGCGCACCTAGAGCTATTGAACGCTAAAGACTGGGGTCTGATTGTTTATGACGAGGTGCACTTGCTTCCGGCCCCGATTTTCAAAATGACAGCTGAATTGCAGGCTCGTCGTCGCCTCGGGTTGACTGCGACTTTGGTTCGCGAAGACGGCAAAGAAGGAGACGTCTTCTCTTTGATTGGCCCGAAGCGTTTTGATGCCCCCTGGAAAGAAATTGAATCTCAGGGATACATTGCCCCGGCATCATGTTT
>CALDKR010000076.1 GCA_937898095.1 uncultured Rhodoluna sp. | reverse complement strand
ACCACCACAGCCGTCGTTGCCTTTTGATTTTGGTCGGTCAGCGTCGTCGTCTACTTGGCTACCTTCAGGGTGTCGACATCGCTCGCTACCGCGCACTAATTGAGCGCCTAGGGCTTCGCCGCTAAAGTCGCTAAAGCGCCGAACCCTTCCGGCAAATCAAACTTTGCAAAAGACTCCGCTTCGGCGGGGTCTTTTGTTTTATCGGGGTTAACCTCGAAACCTAGGCGATTTGCACACCCTCTGATAGTCTGGCCAGGAACAAAGTGGCTGGGCTTGCTGGTCTTCGGTTGTAGATCCTGATCAAAGCATCAAGGTTTATTACTGCAGACCAGGGCATCCCTAAAAAATAGGCAAGTTTTGCCGTCTTTGTTCGCGCGCTTCGAAGAATCGTTGCGCATCGAGGATAAAGAGGAGGGCCCGCGTGGCTCACGAAATTGAAACCATGAGCGGAACTCAGTACGAGACCGCAGTAATCGACAACGGAAAATTCGGCAAGCGCACTATTCGCTTCGAAACCGGTCGTCTAGCAAAGCAGGCACAGGGTGCAGCTGCTGTTTACATCGACGAAGAAACCATGCTGTTTTCGGCTACCACCGCAAGCAAGCAGCCAAAAGACCAGTTTGACTTCTTCCCGCTAACCATCGACGTTGAAGAGCGCATGTATGCCGCTGGCAAGATTCCAGGCAGCTTCTTCCGTCGCGAAGGTCGCCCATCAACCGAAGCGATTCTTACCTGTCGTCTAATCGACCGCCCGCTTCGCCCATCATTCGTTGATGGCCTGCGCAACGAAATTCAGATCGTTGTTAGCGTTTTGGCAATTGAGCCAGACGAGCTTTATGACGTTGTTGCAATCAACGCAGCATCTATGTCGACTCAGCTTGCTGGTCTGCCATTCTCTGGCCCAATCGGTGGTGTGCGTGTTGCTCTAATCGATGGCCAGTGGGTTGCTTTCCCTAAGCACTCACAGCTTGAGCGCTCAGTGTTCGACATGGTGGTTGCCGGTCGCGTGATCGTTGAGAACGGCGTCGAAGACGTTGCAATCATGATGGTTGAAGCAGAGGCTTCAGAGAACGTCATCGACCTAATTGCAGATGGCGCAAAGGCCCCATCAGAAGAGGTTGTTGCCGAAGGTCTAGTTGCCGCTAAGCCATTCATCAAGGCTCTAGTTGAGGCTCAGGCTCGTCTTGCTGCCAAGGCTGCAAAAGAGACCGCAGAATACCCAGTCTTCTTGCCTTACACCGACGAGGTCTACGACGCTGTTTATGCAGCTGCCGCAACCGAATTGGCTGAGGTCTACAAGATTGCCGACAAGGTTGCCCGCCAAGACGCAGACGACGCACTAAAGGCTGCAACCAAGGCAAAGCTTGAGGCCACCCTGACCGAAGAGCAGCTAGCTCAGTTCTCAGCTGCATATAAGTCAGTCACCAAAAAGATCGTTCGCACCCGCGTTCTTAAAGAGGGCATTCGCATCGATGGCCGCGGCAAGCGCGACATTCGTGCAATCAGTGCCGAAATTCACGTAGTGCCTCGCGTTCACGGATCAGCAATTTTCGAGCGCGGCGAAACCCAGATCATGGGAATCACCACTCTGAACATGCTGAAGATGGAGCAGCAGATTGATGCGCTGACCCCAGTGACTTCAAAGCGCTACATGCACAACTACAACTTCCCGCCTTATTCAACTGGTGAGGTCGGCCGTGTTGGCACTCCGAAGCGCCGCGAAATCGGTCACGGTGCATTGGCAGAGCGTGCTCTTGTTCCAGTTCTTCCAAAGCGCGAAGACTTCCCATATGCAATCCGTCAGGTGTCAGAGGCATTGGGTTCAAACGGATCAACCTCAATGGGTTCAGTCTGTGCTTCAACCCTGTCTCTGCTAAGCGCTGGTGTTCCACTTCGAGCACCGGTTGCCGGAATCGCTATGGGTCTGATCTCAGACGAAATCAACGGCAAGACCGAGTATGCAGCTATCACCGACATTCTCGGCGCCGAAGATGCCCTTGGCGACATGGACTTCAAGGTTGCCGGAACTCGCGACTTCGTGACTGCAATTCAGCTAGACACCAAGCTTGATGGAATTCCATCAGATGTTCTGAAGGGTGCTCTAACTCAGGCAAAAGAAGCTCGTTTGCACATTCTTGACATCATGGCTCAGGCAATTAACGAGCCTGATGAAATGGCTCCAACTGCTCCACGCGTAATCGCAGTGAAGATCCCGGTTGACAAGATTGGCGAGGTCATTGGTCCAAAGGGCAAGATGATCAACCAGATTCAAGAAGACACTGGTGCTGACATCTCAATCGAAGACGATGGCACTGTCTACATCGGTGCAACCGACGGCCCATCAGCCGAGGCTGCCAAGGCTGCGGTCAACGCGATTGCTAACCCTCACGTTCCAGAAATCGGAGAGCGCTTCCTAGGAACCGTTGTTAAGTTGGCTACCTTCGGTGCCTTCGTTTCACTGGTCCCAGGAAAAGACGGTCTGCTTCACATTTCTGAGCTAAAGAAGCTTGCTGGCAAGCGCGTTGAGAATGTCGAAGATGTTCTTGAGGTTGGTCAAAAGCTACAGGTTGAAATCACCAAGATCGACGACCGCGGCAAGCTCTCACTTGCTCCTGTTGTTGAGGGTGACGCTACCGCCGACGATTCAGACGAAGAGTAAGTGTCTGAAATAGTCTTTCCGCTCGATCAGAGCGAACTCTCGTTCACCGCTTCGGGGGGTAGTGTGGTCCGCCGCACTATCCTGCCGAGCGGTGTTCGCGTTTTAACTGAGCACGTTCCTGGCTCTGCGAGTGCATCCGTGTCGTTTTCTGTGGCAGTTGGTTCACGAGATGAAACCAACGGGCATTTTGGCTCAACTCACTTTCTTGAGCACTTGCTATTCAAGGGCACTCACCGACGCAGCGCCCTAGACATCGCAATCGCGTTCGACTCGGTTGGCGGCTCATCAAATGCTTCAACTGGCAAAGAGCACACCAGCTACTACGCCAGGGTGCAAGACAAAGCTTTGCCGATTGCCGTCGATGTGATTGCCGACATGCTCACGTCTTCGCTAATTGATCCGGTGGAGTTCGAAAACGAACGACCAGTGATTCTTGAAGAGCTGGCGATGAATGACGATGACCCTCAAGATGTGGTTCACGAAATTTTTTCAGAGGCAGTGCTGGGCGATCACGCTCTCGGCCGGCCTATCGGCGGCACCAAAGAGACAATCTCAGCGGTCACGCGAGAGGCAGTTTGGCAACACTACAAAGAGAACTATCGCCCACAGGATTTGGTCGTTGTGGCAGCCGGCGGCGTCGACCACAACCAACTAATTGAATTGGTTGAAACTGGCTTGACCACTGCTGGCTGGGATCTAAATCAATCAGCGGCGCCGGTCGAACGCAGATTGCTCAACCAGGCTCAAATCAAACGCGGAACCGCTCTAAATGTGATTCACCGACCAATTCAACAGGCCAACGTGATTGTGGGAATGCAGGGTCTAATTGCTGATGACC
>CALDKR010000075.1 GCA_937898095.1 uncultured Rhodoluna sp. | reverse complement strand
TGAAGATGCGATTGAAGTCGTGGCCGGCCGCGGTAGCGCGGGCGAGATCCTCGGGCGATAGCGGGTTGATTCGCCCTTCCATGTATCCACCGAGCGCCTTGATCGCGCAAGCGGCGATAGTTCCCTCGGGTGCTCCGCCGATTCCGAGCAGCATGTCGATGTTTCCGGCACCGGTCACAGCGTGGATTCCGGCGGCAACATCGCCGTCTAGAAACAGGCGAGTGCGGGCGCCGACAGAACGAATTTCTTCGAGCAAACTAAGGTGACGTGGGCGGTCGATGACAGCAACGGTGATTTCGCTGGTTGGCTTGCCGAGCACCTTGGCCAGCTCACGAACGTTGTCGGCAGGGCTCTGTGCCAAGCTGACCACGCCTCGGCCAACCCCGGTGGTGACCAATTTATCCATGTAGAAAACATCAACCGGGTTATACATCGAGCCACGGTCAGCAACCGCGATCACCGAGATCGCGTGCGCGCGACCAGCCGCGGTGACGCTGGTTCCGTCGATTGGGTCAACTGCGATATCACACTCTGGGCCGTGCCCGTTGCCGACAACTTCACCGTTGTAGAGCATAGGAGCATCATCTTTTTCGCCCTCACCGATAACCACGGTGCCGGCGAAGTCAACGGTTGAAAGAAACTCACGCATTGCATCGACCGCCGCGCCATCGGCGGCATTCTTGTCGCCGCGGCCAATCCAGGCTGATCCGGCAATTGCGGCTGCTTCAGTTGCGCGAACAAGTTCAACGCCGAGGTTGCGATCTGGCTTCTGGCTCATGGTCACTCCTTTGTGAGTTTTTGTTCTTGGTTCACTTTGAACTATGAAAGCGTTATCAGGCAAACCGGCCCGCTGTCCCGTCAAAATCCCGATGGTTAAACAACAATCGCCCGACCGAAGCCGAGCGATTGTTGTCTCTTTCACTAACCAAGGAGGAGTTCAGAAAACCACGAGAGGTATCGGACCTAGTTGATTTGATTAATTGTGCCGGTGAGGTCGCTGAGTTCTTTTTCAAGTTCAGCCATAGCCTCGCCACCGGCCATGAGGTCTGTGATTTGCTCACGGGTGCGCTCACCCTTGGCAAAGTCATCGGCCTTTTTGCCGTGGATCAAAACAGCGAAGTGGTCTCCGACTGTCATTGCGTGCAAAACATTGTGAGTTACAAGAATTACGGCGATGCCCTGATTACGAGCCTGCATAACAAGTCGAAGAACGTGTGTTGCTTCCTTCACACCAAGCGCCGCGGTTGGCTCGTCAAGGATCAGGACCTTGGCACCAAAATAAACTGCTCGTGCAATTGCTAGTGACTGACGCTCGCCTCCTGACAGACCGCCAACAAGTCGATTGCCGTCGGTGACTCGCGTTATGCCCAGCTTTCGAACTTCACGCACGGCAATGTCATTGGCTTTCTTGGTGTCAAAGTATTTGAAAGGCCAGATTCCCTTTGTGGGCTCTTCTCCTACAAAAAATGATCGAGCAACAGACATCAACGGAAATGTTCCGCCGAACTGGTGAACCGTAGCGATGCCTTGTGCAGATGCATCTTTAGGATTATTGAAAACAATCTCCTGACCGTTTACGTGCATGATGCCCGATGTTGGCTTGTGAAACCCTGCAAGGATTTTGATCAGTGTTGACTTACCAGCACCATTATCGCCAAGTAAACAAAGGACTTTTCCTGGCTCAACCTCGAGTGAAATATCCTCGAGAGCCTGAACGCCGGCAAAGGACTTTGAGACGTTGGTAAGTTTTAGAATTGGGTTTGACATTATTTGTCCGTCCTTATTTTTTCTTTTTTTCGCCCGAGCTCATTGCAGCACGGCGGAATGTGTTGTTCATAAGAACCGCCGCGAGAAGTAGAACTCCAAGAATGAGCGCAGCCCAATCCGAGTTCCATCCGGTGTAGTAGACGCCTTGGTTAACAATTGCAAAAGTGCACGTTCCAAGAACGATTCCAAAAACAGACCCATAGCCACCGGTAAGCAGTACACCACCGATCACTACGGCAATCACCGAGTTGAACACGAATGATTGGCCGCCACCGGTCTGTGCGCCATTGTAAATAAGTGTCTGAATCACTCCGACCAATGCGGAGGCAAGCCCTGTAGCCATGAATAGAGCAATTTTTGTTTTTTCAACCGGAATACCTGCAGCGCGTGCGCTTTGCGTGTCGCCGCCAAGGGCAAAAATCCAGTTGCCATACTTGCTCTTTTGAAGCACCCAAGCAACGACGAGGGTCACACCAATAGCCCAGAAGATCGCATGCTCAAATTGATCGAAAAAGAAGCCACCGAACAACATTGTTGTTGTTTCGTCACCAGCAATTGGCAGGCTGGTTGTACCAGTGAAAACGCGAACGAGACCGAGCGTTAGGCCCGCAAGCGCAAATTGCATAGCCAATGTGACGATGAATGAAGGCACGTTTGTGCGAGTGACCATTAGCCCGTTTAGGTAACCCGAAAGCATTCCTAACCCCAACGCAACCAAAACGGCGATTGGGGTGGGCAATCCCCAAGTGCCGCCAACTAGAGCCGTGGTCACCGAACTTGCAGCAACCACAGAGCCTACGGACAGGTCAAACTCTCCAGCAATCATGAGTAGGCCAACAGGCAAGGCGATGATCAGAAGCTCGGCGCCTGTATTTAGCCACGTTGCAAATCCACCGGTTGATGTGAATTCTGAGCCTCCGAACAGGACGAAGAATCCAAAAACGATGATGGTTCCAGCCAGTGCACCGGCTTCGGGGCGCCTCGTGAGGCTCTTGACATTAAGCCGCGACTGTCTAATTGTGCTCGCGGTTTCTGCTGATTTGTTGGACATGCTCTTCCTAAGTTATGAAGGTGTTATTGGTGATTCGAACTTATTTGCTGTGAATTGGGTGTCGGCCATTTGACCGACACCCAATTCATTTTTTTTAGCGGCGACCGGCCTTGGCGCCTGCAAGCACCTTAGCCACGTTTGACTTGGTGATCAGTGAGGGGCCAGATAGCAGTTCGCTGGTAGGCAATGATATTGCATACGCAGCAAGCTGGAATGCATATGATGTTGCGTAGTAGCCCTGGGCGTAACCCTGCTGGTCAACAGCAAAAGCTTGTGTTCCGGCCTTGATGCGCTCTAGACCTGAAGGAGTCACGCTAGTCGCACCTAGGCTTACCTTGCTTCCAAGCCCAGCTTGCTTGATTGCCGCAGCAGCGCTGTCTGTATCTGCGTCACCGATTGTGAAAAGGCCATCAATGGTCGAATCCTTGGTGATTTCTGCCTTGATTGCCTGTGTGATTGCAGTCGCGTTTCCGAAGTTGCTTGCTGGCAAGTTAAGAGTCTCGACTTTAGCGCCAGTGGCTCCGGCCTTTAGTCCGTTGCATCGAGCCTCGATGTTTGTTAGGCCTGGAAGGGTGTTAACACAGATCACGTGCTTTTGGCCCTTATCGGCGAAGTACTTGCCGCCAGTTTTTCCGGCTACGAACTCGTCAGAGCCAATATAAATTTCTGCATCAACAGTCTTTACTTGGTCTTGACCTGAGTTGTAAAGAATCACAGGGATTCCGGCTGCGCGGATTTTCTTGATGTTTGCATTCATAGAAGCTGGCACCCAAAGCGGGATTACCACTGCACTTGGCTTTAGAGTCAACATCTTTGCAACAAGCTTTCCTGCGTCGGCGTTGAAGTTGTCGTAGTTTGGCATAGAAACCACAGTGACTTTACCGCCCGAGTTCTTGACTGCCAATGCTGCATCCATGGTGCCGTTCTTAACGGTTGACCAGAATGAGTCATTTGGAGCGCCACCCATAACGACGATGTGGATTCCCTTAGCAGAGGTACCTGCTGCTGTTGCGGCTGAAATGTTCAATCCGGTCAGCGCCAGCGCTGAAGCGGCAATTGCAGCTGCAATTCGTACTTTACGTGTAATTTTCACAGTTTTAACCTTCCTTTTTTGGTGGTACATGTTGTTTAAGATCCTCGATTCAGATTTTCCAAAATTCGTGAATCTGTCCGAAGTTTTTATAACTTTGCAATTTCCGCTGCCTTGAACAAGGTCTCGCATGCAACCGCAAGACCTTCTTCGCGACCTAGCGAGGTGTCCTCGTGCTCGATGTTGACCCACATTTTTGGGTCTACTTCGTGAAGAGCAGTAAGGAACTCAGCCCAGTACTCAGCAGGGTGACCTCGGCCCACCGCTACGAAATCCCAGGTTGAATTTTTCGGCCATTCGTTTGCCCACTCGTCGCCACCAAGATTGGTGCGCGGCTCGCTCGGGCTCAACTTTCTGAAGCTGTTGTCTAGAACACCGTTCAAGACAACATTTTCAGGATTGATCCGAATGTCTTTGGCAGCAGCATGGAACACAAGTTCCCCCAGCTCTCGCACTACGGCTACTGGATCCATTTGCTGCCAAAAGAGGTGTGATGCGTCTAGCTCGACGCCAACGTTGGTTGCGCCGGTGCGCTCGACCAACTCACGAATGGTTGCCACGTTGAAGGCCACGTTTTGTGGGTGAAGCTCAAGGGCCACCTTCACTCCGTGGTCTGCTGCAATGCGGTCGGCTTCTTTCCAAAACTTAGTGGCTACGCCCCACTGGTATTCGATGACATCTAGAGCAGCGGAGTTCCAAGCGTTGACCACCCAGTTGGTGATTTTTGAACCTGGCTCAGCACCAGGGATTCCCGACATGGTGACCACGCGGTTTTGACCTAGGCGCTCGGCCAGCTTGATTGAGCGAATAACGTCGGCTGAGTGCTTGTCGCCGATTTCAGCATTTGGGTGCAGCGGGTTTCCGTTACAGTTCAACCCGGCGATTGATACTCCGGTGCCTTCGAAATTGGCCAGGTAGTCATCTCGCGCAGCATCGCTGGTCAAGATTTCATCGATGTTTGGCACGTGCTTTGCAGGCAAGAAGCCACCGGTATTGATCTCTAGTCCGGTTAGCCCAAGTTCAGCCGTGGTCTTGATTGCTTCGGTTAGAGAGCGGTCGTGAAGAATTGCGTTATAGACGCCGAGTTGAACCATTTGGACTACGCGTTCTTTCTAAGGTAGCTAGGTGAAGCAGCAGGTACGGCTACGTTTGCACCGTTTGCTAGACCCGACTGAATAACCGACTCGATGACCTCCATGTTGTGAAGGCCGTCGGCGAAGTCTGGGCAGAATGGCAAGCTTGGGGTCTCGGCAAGGCCAGCCACCTCAGCTAGGAATGCGCGGTTCTGGAAGAAGAATTGGTCGTTCTGGCCAACGTTCACACCCGGAGCGTCAACAGGCAAACCGCCAGCAATGTATGGGTGGCTTGGGCCAATCTGAACGGTTCGGAAACCGCGCTGACCATATGGGTCTTCGTTTAGAACCAACTCGAACTCGCCGTTGCGAGCCTGGGTAAAGCGCGCAGCGCCCTTCGAGCCATAAACCTCAAATGAGAGCGAGGTTGGGTGACCAGAGGCAACACGAGAAACTTCGATGCTTCCAGCGACGTCGCCGAAGCTAGCGGTGAAACCTGCATAGTCGTCGTTTTCAACGGTGTCGAACTTGTCAGAAACAGTGGCACCAGAGTGACCCTGAACCGCGCCTGAAGGAATTGGGCGTTCGGTAATCGAGGTCACGAAACGGGCACCTGAAACTTCTGTGAATGCGTTGCCGGTGATGAACTCGGCGATGTATGAAATGTGGCTGCCTACGTCGGCCAGGGCACCGGTGCCCATGTGACCCTTGTAGCGCCAAGAGATTGGAGACATTGGGTCACTTGAGTAGTCAGCCCAGTATTTGCCTGAGAAGTGTAGAACCTTGCCCAGCTGACCAGATGAAACGATCTTCTGAACTGCTGCGATTGCTGGGTTGCGCAAAAAGGTTAGGCCGATGCGTGCGATTGAGCTGGCCTTGTCGGCCGCTGCAACCATGGCGCGGGCGTCATCAAGGGTGTCGCTCAGTGGTTTCTCGCAAAGCACGTGCTTGCCGGCGGCCAAAAGACCCTCGACAATCTCGCGGTGCAGGTGGTTTGCGACAACAACGCTGACCGCGTGAATGTTTGGGTCATCTGCTATTACGCGCCAGTCTGAATCAGTGCGCTCATAGCCAAAGCGATCTGCGGCTGCTTTGCCGAAAGTCGAATTGACATCGCCAATTGAAACTAGGCGAACTGGCGGAAGGTTTGATTCGTAAAGCGATGTTGCTGCGCGGTAGGCGGCGGCGTGTGCACGACCAGCCATACCCGCACCAATAACTGCTACACCGATGGTCATTAGTGGAACTCCTAGGTATTGGAACGCTCCAATGTGGAGCGCTCCATCAAAAGCTAGCAACAGCACCCTCTCAAAACAGGAGTTTTTTTAGATTGTTATCATGTCTTTACATTTGAAAAGTTGGACTAGTTTGGACTAATTTGGACTCATTATGAGTGAGCATGAGCCGCTTTCTAAACCAGCGACGATCTACGATGTTGCAAGGGCTGCTGGTGTATCAAAATCACTAGTCTCACTGGTGCTTCGTGGCGGAGAAAAAGTAAGTGAAGCTAGAAAAGATGCTGTTCTCAAAGCTATTGCCGAACTTGGTTATCGGCCGAGCCGTTTTGCCCAGCAACTTGCAAGTGCAACCACAAGGTCCATCGGGGTGGTTATAACCGACTACAAGAATCTTTCGTACATCGGTTTCCTCAAGGGCTTGCGAGAAATATTCGATGATGCCGGTTACCAAGTAATAATCAGCGACATGCACCGTAGCCAGAATTTTGCCGACGACCCAATTGACGCATTTGTATCAATGAAAGTTGATGGGCTAGTAATTGCTGCCGAAGTTGGTGGGCTCCGCACTCACAAAATTGACATCCCTGTTGTGATGATTGGCAAGCGTGAAACAGAGCTACCGAACTCAGACATGGTCTTCAATGACGATTATGAAGGCACACGCCTAGCAATCGATTACCTGATTAGCCAAGGGCACAAAAATATTACGCATCTAACTGGGGTTGGCGGTATCGCTGCGAATCGCAGAAATGCGTTTTCCAAAATTATGAAGGATGCGAGTTTAGAAACGCTGATTTTTGGAACTGGTCAACCAACAACTGAAATTGGTGGATACATGGGCACTCTAGAGCTCATCAAGTCAGGTAAAAAATTTACTGCGATTTTTGCTGCTAATGACTACATGGCCGCAGGCGCTTGGTCAGCTTTGCGTGAAAACGGTTTGAGCGTTCCAGAAGATGTTTCGCTCGTAGGCTATGACAACGCACCCATCTCATCGGAATTTCTGTTAAAAATAACTTCGGTGGACGAGCAGGGTATTCCGGTGGGTCGTCAAACCGCAGCGCTTCTGCTTGAAAGAATTGCAAGCAAGGGTGCACACAAACCTAGGAGAATATTAATAAAGCCAACCCTTGTCTCACGAACGAGTGTGTCAGCACCAAAATCATCCAAGTAGTTAAAACGCTAGGGACACAAGTTCTTCGCGGATTTGAGATCTACCCATGAGTGGTGCACTCCAAGCAACTCTAATTTCTCCGTCGCTGGTAGCGAATGTGGCCTCAAAAAGATCAAACGTCATAAGCGTTGCGTAGTCCACTGTCTCAAAATTCTTCTGCTTGCGCGCAATACTCAAAAGCGATTCAGCCTGGAAAGTGTTCATGTAAAAGCAGATTTCTTCTACAATTTCGTTCGTAAGCCAATCCGGCACGCTAGCTAGCCCCTTGGCCGGCGTGGTATTCATCTCTTGATTTTTGAAGCCAGCGCTTGTAGCGAGCGGACTTCTCTTTTAGGCCCACTAGTACAACACCAACCGGCACATCTTCGCGGAAATATCCAACGGCGCATTCGCCTGAAAGTTCTCCCTCGAGGACTTCCTGACGATTCGCTAGCCCTAGCATTCCAAACGAGCTCATCCTGGTTTCGCCTTGATCGGACCAGAACCAAGGCATCACAGAAATTGGTTTTAGTTCATCGCTTGCATGTCCAAGGTCGTGTAAGAGCGTGCGAGCGCCAAAATTTGCAGTGTCAATCGCGGTCTGCCAGTGTTCAATTCTTAAGGGCGGAGCATCGAAAAGCGGATTGGCGAATCGAGCAACGTCACCTACGGCGACAACTCCGGTGGTTCCGCCTGCGCGCAAATATTCGTCGCACAGCACCCCGTTTGACAAATCTAAATTGTTGTTTGCCAACCACTCAGTGTTTGGAATTGACCCGATTGTTTCGAGAACCAGGTCAGCTTGCAATTTACGTCCGTCGGTGAGTACGACTTCCTGAACTTTGCCTTCGCCCTGGAGCTCTGCTATGGATACTCCCATGTGAAAGCGAACACCTTCTGATTCATGGCGGCGTTGAATTTCGGCGCCAACCATTTTTCCAAGTGGAATCTGCATTGCAACTTCGTCCATTGCAACAACGTCTACCTCGCAGCCAAGCTTTCGGGCGGTGGATGCGACCTCACAGCCGATAAAACCTGCTCCAAGAATCACCAGCTTGAGACCTGGTTTTAGTTGGTCTTTGAGGGTCACTGCATCATCGAGGGTTCTGAGGATTACGCGTCCGCCCTGGGGCCCAGGCGCGTTCAGGCGACGAGACTTAACTCCGGTTGCAATCACTAGACCCTCGTAGGTCAGCGTCTCACCATTTGAGAGTTCCACGCGCTTCTCATCTAGATTGAGCGCGGTAGCTGAAACTCCTAATTTCCATTGGACATCGGCTACTAGTGGGCTGAGTTCGAATTCAAGATCCGAAGGAGAGTCCTCGCCCCAAAGCAATTCTTTAGACAACGGGGGGCGGTTGTAGGGCATTTGACTCTCGGCAGAGACCACCGTAATTGCGCCAGCCCAGCCCTCGCTTCTTAGGCGTTCAGCGGCTCGAAGTCCACTAAGTGAGCCGCCAATAATTAGTATCGACATGATTTCCTGCCTAGATATTTTCGACAATTGAGTTGGCCCAAGTCACTGCAAGTTCATCAGTGACCGACATATCCGACGCATCATGACGACCGTATTCGCCAATCCGAGTGGCGCCAAGTGCAGAAAGGGCTTCGTCGATAATTTCACTCCCTCGGCTGTAGGTCTTCAGGTAGGCAGAGTCGCCACGACCGAACATCGCGTATCTAAAACCGGTCAAGTCGGGCTTGTCACTAAGCAGGGCTTTATAAAACGGTTGGGCGCTGTATGGCAGCTCACCTTCGCCATAAGTGGAACAAATCATTATGTAGAAAGAGTCTTTGTCCAGGGTTTTCACATCTGTGTCAGACATATTCTGAATATTGGTTTCGTGAAGTGCCGACAATGACTGGGCAATATCTTCCGCCGTTAATTCTCCGCCGCCGGATTCTGTTCCGAATAGGATGTTGATTTTCATTGATATTCCTTCGTTGGCTATGTGGTTCTAAATAATGCTTGGGTCGATGCATAGGAGTCGGCCACCAATAAACCATTCAGTGACGTAAAGCCTGCCGTTGAATTCGCTTATCCCATGAGGGCTATTGAACTCTCCCGGGGAAACTTGCGGCCGCGTTGATAGTCCACTTGAGTCTGGGCTATTTGGCCACTTTGCTTCTTCCTGAGAACGGGTTCTGGCTTTTTCTAGAGTTCGAATGAATTTTCCCTCTAGCGAGAATTCAGCAACTCCGCCAAATAGTTCAGTGACAAAAATGTGATCGCCCACTCGAGCAATCGACGATGGGCTGTCTAGGAACTCGGCCCCAAAATCCTTGACGTAGTTGCCGGTTTCGTTCAAAACAACAATCCTGTGATTTGCGCGATCCGCTACGAAAAGATTGAAAGTGTTGCCAAGCCTGATGATTGTTATTCCATGTGGGCAGTCAAATTTTGTGCCTGATTCTTTGCCATCAATCGAGAAAAGGTACTTACCTTCAGCAGAAAATTTGTGAATCAAACTTGTTGCATAGCCATCGGCCACCCAAATATCAGAGGCGCCGTCAAGCGAATCATCTACGGCTATGGAGGTAGGGCTCCAGGAGACCTCTCTATACGCTTCGATGCTTGGTTGCTTAAGTTCAAGATTGATTTGGCCAGTGCTCGAGTCAATAATGACTGCCCGTCCGGCACCCTGATGCCCTTCGTAGTCTGATGTCTCGACATTGAAGTACATACGGTGGCCAGGATCCGCAATTGCGAGTTCAGAGCCATCTGAGCACAACTGAATTGCATGATGCTCAGTCAAGGCAGTCCGGATAACCTGCGTTTCGCCATTTGGTTTTATCGCGACTAGTGCATTGCCCTCTGGATGAGCGCAATAGATTGTGCCGTTCTCATTAACCGCGATGCCTGAATGCATCCAGCCATTGCCTAGTGGCAAATTATCAGATAGGTCCTGCCAGCCGGCGACTTCAGATATGGGGCCCATTATTACGCAACGTTGAATCTAATAGGCACGTTTTTCCAAACGTACATGTTCGGTGAACTTGGATAGAACGTTGCTGGTTGAGATAGCTCATACTCGCCAATTATTGGGAGCACTTCTTCGAGAACAATTGATGCCTCCAGACGTGCCAATGGGGCGCCCAGACAGCGGTGCAACCCCTCGCCAAATCCAAAGTGGCGGAACTTGCCCCGGGAAATGTCGAACACATCTGGTTTTTCAAACTGTCGTTCGTCTCGGTTAGCTGCACCGGTGACCAAAACGACGCGGCTACCGGCCGGAATCACGGTTCCATGCAACTCAACGTCTCGAATTGCCGTTCGAGCAGTTTCCTGCAGCGGGGATGACCAGCGCAAAGTTTCTTCAATAGCGTCAGATACGCGTCTAGGATCTGCCAAAACGAGTGCGCGTTGTTCTGGGTTTTCCGCTAGAAGTTTGAAGACTGATCCGATAAGTCCTGCGGTTGATTCGACTCCGCCCAAGAAAAGTAAGGTTAGTAGGCCTAGAACTTCGGAGTCTTCGGTCACTTCTCCTTCAATAAAAGGTTTGCCTTCAATTTCTGCATTCACAATGTGCGTCAGAAGGTCATCACTTGGATTCTTTCGGCGGTCGTCGATTAGCTCTTTGAAGTAGCCTCTGATGTTTTGCGCTGCAGCCCTAGATATAGGCGTTAACTCGGGGCTGTTCGGCTCGCGGTGTTTTAGTTGGTGAGTCCACTTCTCTAGTTCCGCAAATTTCTCATCATGCACAGATGGCAAGCCAAGGAGATTGAAGAAAACATCGAACGGAAGCGGCCATGCGAGCTCCTGAGCTATGTCAACTTCACCAGTATTTTTCCATTTGTCAACGAGATCACGCACGGCCTGACGTATCGGGTGTGAGCGCTTAGCTACCGCCGCGGGTTGAAAAAATGGCTGCACAATTCTGCGAACCTGATCATGTTGAGGGTTGTCCATGTAAGCAAAGTTGCCGGCATTTGTTTGTTCGCCCGTCGCGTCGATGTCCATTCCTTCAAAGTTTCTAAAGGTGTCAGAGTCTAAAGCCGCCATAGCGACGTCGTCGAATCTAGTTAGTGCATACCAACCCCACTGTTTGCTGTGGTAAACAGGCTGCTCATTGCGCATCCATGCGTATGTGCCCCATGGGTTGTCAGTGTAGAAAGTTGGATCAAAAGGGTTGTATTCAGAGACCACTTTGTCGTTGTTCATACCAAATCCTTAAAAACTAGAGCGCTCTAGTTGAGCTGCTAAAAAAATACAAGTTATGAATTACTTTGTCAAATGATTCTTAAATTATTTTGCAATTTTCCGGTACTTCGCCGAATAACGAGTGTCGGCTCTAGGACTGCAGGCCCAAAATCCTGCTCGGGGTTTTCGATGCGTGCCAAAATCCTCTCAAAAGCCAACTTGGCTAGCTGCTCTGGCTCTTGCCTCACTGACGTCAGCGGAATCTCCGAAAGGGCCGCGGCATCGGAATCATCCCAGCCGATTAGAGAGATGTCGTTTGGCACAGAAAGGCCTGCGTAGGCAAAGTGTGTTGAGGCGGCGATAGCTACGTCGTCGTTGTACGCAATAATTGCGGTCGGGCGAATTGCAAGTTGCAGCACGTAGTCCGCTGCCTTTTGACCATCAATGGAGTCCTCGCCACCTGAAATTACTTGAATGTAATCCTCTAACCCAGAGGCGCTCATAGCTTTCTTGTAGCTGTTGGTGCGTGCAGTGGCAATCAAACCTGAGCCGCCATCAATATGCGCTATAGACGTATGGCCAAGGTCGACTAGGTGCCTGACGGCTAGTTGCATTCCTGAATCATATGAAGTTTGAATACTGTCCACGGCTGGCTCCGATACCTGCCAACCCACAACGGCAATAGGAAGGTGGCCCGCAAAAATTGGTTTTGCCTTTGCTGGGCCGAGCATGATCAATCCGGCAAGTCGAAAGTCGAGAAGGCCGGACACAGCCTTGGTTTCATTTCGCGCAGGTGTTACAGCGCTCAAAACTAAGGAGTATCGGTGCTTGTCGGCGGCCGTATAGAGCCCGTCAAGTAGCTTCAAATGAAAAGATCCCGCTACTCCAAAAACGACACCAATTATTCTTGAATCTGTGCTTGCGAGCGCTCGAGCCCGAATATCAGGCCGGTAACCCAACTCTTTTGCCTTGGCCATGACCAATTCACGAGTCTTATCTGATGCGCCTGGTGCATTTCGCATGACGATAGAGACGAGCGCGCGGGAAAAGCCCGTAGCGGCTGCAACGTCTTCGAGTGTGACGGGTGTTTTCTTCTTTGTCATTGAATTTGAATAATCGGATTTAGGTTTTGTAGCCAGCCTGATGACTAGTGATTGGCCGTCTCTTGGAGTGGGGTGTTGTCTGGCTTTCCGGTCATTTGTACCCAGTCGCTAGGACCAATTACTAAACAAGCTTAGCCCTCGAGAATATTCGGACATTTTTTGAAGCGCACCTAGCTCTCTCAAATTCAATTAGAGTTTCGCCATGACTTCGTATCGCCTGGCGGCCTCTGCCGAAATGCTCTTCACCGAACTTGATTTCATCGACCGCGTGCGCGCCATTCACGAGCGCGGATTCGAAGTTGAGATTTGGGGCTGGCCAACCAAAGATCTGAACGCGTTAGCCGCCACCGGCGCCTCATTTGGTTCAATGACCGGATACATCGAGGGCGATTTGCTCGAGGCCGATGGCATCGCCCGCCTGCTCGAAACAGCTGCCCAATCGATCGAGGCATCGAAAATCATCGACTGCCCGAGACTCAACCTGCACGGCACCGGTCTTGACTCAAATGGCCAGGCAATCAAACAGAAGCAGGTCGTAACCGGCGCCGACTGGCTAAAGGCGCGCGACACCTTGGCCCGCTTGGCTGACTTGGGCGCCAAGCACAACAAAGTTTTTATGCTCGAAAACCTGAACCTCGCGGTTGACCATCCGGGCACTCCGTTTGCCAAGGCTGCCGATGTCATCACTCTTATTGAGTCGGTCGACAACCCACACATGCGAATCAATCTTGACCTGTATCACGCGCAAATCGGCGAGGGCAACTTGGTTGAGCTGGTTCGCCGTGCGTTCAATTTGATTGGCGAGATTCAGGTGGCCGATGTGCCGGGTCGCATGGAGCCTGGCACCGGCGAAATCAATTATTCGAGAATTGCCACCGAGCTAAAGGCCATGAACTACACCGGAGTTGTCGGCCTTGAGGGCTGGGCATCGGGTGACAGCGGCAAGGCGCTAGATTCTTTTGCCGCCGCTTTTGCCTAGAGGTATTTGCACCCGGGCAAAGTAAATCTAGTTGGTTAGATAACCCAATTCACCGGTTTCAAGCTCACGCTTAAATGCGCGCAACAAATCATCGAGGCTGGTAGGCCCAAGATTGAGAACCGTCTTGGTGTGTCGATTAGCCAGCGAACTGTCCACCGGAACCGGGGCTGGGAACAGCTCGCTCTCGGGTGGCAGGCCCTGTCGCAGAAGCGACTTATCCAGGTTAAAAATCTCACAAACACGCTCGGCTAATTCAACGCGGCCAATTGCATCGTCACCGACTAGGTGAAAAGTGCCGGTGGCACCAAGCTCTATAACGCGAGCAAGCTGCGCGCCGATTTCAGCAGCCAACGATGGCGACGTAATTTGGTTCACATTCGGGCCGGTCCAGACAGTGAACTCATCGCCGCGCGAAAGTGCCTCAACCAGTGAATAAACAAAGTAGCCAAAACCAACATCCTGTTTGCGAGGGCCCTCGGACGCGGTTTGGTGGCGACCCATCACCCCAGCGATTCGGCACACGGCACCTTGGTCGGCAAGGTCACGAATAACCTGCTCACTCAGGCCTTTGAGGTAGCCATAGAAGTTGATCGAGTTGCCCGGGTTGGTCTCTGGCTCAAGGTGGCCTGCGCCATCCATGATCCAGTCGGTTGAAATCAAAATGGTTTGCGCGCCTTGAAAGTTGGCCGCCAGGGTGACTCGCTTGGTGAGGCCGACAAAGGCGTCATAGGCAAATTCGCGGTCGTCGACCAGCCGGTTAAAGTCATTGGCGATGGCGCAGTGCACCACCGCGTCGACACCCGACAAACCGTTGGCAATGGATTCAACGCTGTCAAAATCAACCAGCTCGGTGGCCCACGGAAGCGGCGAAGCCGGCTCGCGGCGAATCAGGCCGACAACCTGGTGACCCTTAAGTTGCAGCACCTTGGCAATGTTGCCACCGACGAAACCGGTCGATCCGGTGATTGCGATTTTTGCCATATCGTTACCTATTTTTTTGCAAATGCCTGTTTGCGAGTTTGTTCTTACATTAGCATTGGAACGTTCCAGAATTTCCCGTCAATTTTTAGAAGGTCAACACTGATGTCAGACAAGATTCGCATTGGTTTGTTGGGCACTGGCCGCATTGGCCAGGTTCACGCAATCAGCATCGACGAAAACCCAAACGCCGAACTTACTTACACCGCCGACGTTTTTGTTGAGGGCGCAAAGAAATTCGCTGGGCAGTATGGCGGCAAGTTCACCAACGACCCAGCTGAAGTTTTTGCCTCGGGCGAAGTTGACGCCGTTGTGGTTGCATCACCTACCCCAACTCACGTTGACCTAATCAACGCGGCGATCGACGCCGGCGTGCACGTGCTCTGCGAGAAGCCAATCGACCTTGACATCACTCGCGTTGACGCACTTCGCCAAAAGGCCAACTCGGCCAAGACCATCGTGGCCCTTGGCTTTAACCGTCGTTTTGACCAGCAGTTCAACGAGATTCACACTCGAGTGCAGAACGGTGAGATCGGCAACCTTGAGCAGCTGACCATCATCAGCCGCGACCCAGGCCCGGCCGGCAAAGACTACCTAGCGGTTTCTGGCGGAATCTTCAGAGACATGACCATTCACGATTTCGACATGGCTCGCTTCTTTGTTCCTGAAATCGTCGAGGTTTATGCCGCTGGCGAAAACACCTTTAGCGACGACATCAAAGACCTCGGCGATTACGATAGCGCGGTTGTCACTCTGCGCGGCTCAAAGGGTGAGCTGGTTTCAATCACCAACTCTCGCCGTGCGGCCTATGGCTACGATCAGCGCCTAGAGGCTTTCGGCTCAAAGGGTGCGCTTTTGGCAACCAACGTTTCGCCAACCACCGTCAAGCTCTACAACGAGAGCTCAGTCGAAGGCCGCAACCCTTACATCCCAGCTTTCCTAGAGCGCTATGCATATTCATATCGTCGTGAACTTGCTTTGTTCATTGAGGGCATTCAGACCGGCAAAAATCTAAACCCAACCTTCGAGGATGGCCGTGCAGCATTGGTTATCGCTGATGCAGCAACCGAGTCAGCAAAGACCGGCAAGGCAATCTCACTAGACCTTTCTAAATAGGGAAAGATAATAAAAACCGCTGGCCGTTGCGCCAGCGGTTTTTTGTTTGCCTAAATTATTTAGCCGGCAACCTCGGCGGCAACCGCACGAATAAACTCAACGCTCTGTTTTGCCTCGGCAAACGGGCCCTCGCCAGCGCCTGGCTCGGCGTTAATTACGTTGTCTTGCTCGAGCACAAACCAGCCGTCATAGCCCGCCTTCAACAGACTTGAAACGATAGCTTTGACGTCTACGTCTCCGGTGCCAAGTGGCACATACATGCCCTCAAGAATGCCCTGATAGTAGGTGATTTCGCCAGACTGCACTCGGTCGGCAACCTTTAGGTTGACATCTTTAAGGTGAGAGTGCGCGACACGATCAGCGTGGTCTTGTGCAAACTTAACCGGATCGGTGCCGCCAATAATCATGTGGCCGGTGTCGAGGCAGAACTTGATGGTTGAACCATCTAGAACCTTCTTCACGTCGGCCTCGGTTTCGACCATAGTGCCAACGTGTGGGTGCAGAACGGCAGTCACGCCACGCTCTGCAGCTGCGGTTTTGATTCTCTCAAGATTGCCAAAGAAGATATCCCAACCCTCGTTGCTAAGCTCTGGGCGCTTGGTGTCATAGCCTTCTAGGCCGGTTTCAGCCGAAAGCACAAGGGTCTTGGCACCGGCGGCAACATAACTTTCAAGCTCCGCTAGCACCGAAGGCATTGGATCAAAATCTGCCTGGTGCATGATTACCGGAAAGAATCCGCCAACGGCTTCCATGCCGTGCTCTGCCAAAACCTTGGCCCGATCAGCTGGTTCAACCGGCAAGAATCCGAGCGGGCCAAATTCAGTGGCGCCCAAACCAAGTTCGGCCATCTCCTTCAGCACTCTCTCTGGGGTCATCTGGTGGCCCCAATTTGGCACCTCACAAACGCCCCAAGAAATAGGTGCTCCGGCGATTTTTACTGTGGTCATTTTTGTCTTTCTTTACGCTTGAATTCGAACTATTTGATTGCGGCGGTGGTGCCGGATACTGCTGCGACCGATTCCCACTTGCCTGATTCGGCTGACTTCTCAACTGCCATCAAAACCCGATTGGCTGATACGGCATCGTGAATGTTTGAGTTCTCGTGCTTGGCATCGACATATGCCTGCAAGAACTTCTTGGCCTCGACAACCTTTAGATCGTCGTAGCCCATCGATGTGCCGGCGCCAGGCTGAAAACTGCCGAAGTCGCCGATGCCAGGAGCGGCCATGATTCGCTGATAACCCAGGTGCAAACCGTGACGCCCAGAAGCCAGTTCAAATTCGTTCAGGCGCTCGAAGTCCCATTTGACTGAACCCTCTGTGCCATAAATTTCAAAGTTGTAGCTAGCTCGTGGACCGACTGAGACTCGCGAGGCCTCAAGGGTTCCGACTGCGCCGGCACCTTGGGCGTTGTCTGCAAAGCGCACCATCATCGCTGCATAGTCTTCATTTTCAACAGCGGCCATTTCGCCGCCCTCAATGACCGCAAAGTGGGTTGCCTTTCCCATCTCTAGTTTTGGGCGCTCGGTGTATACCGTTTTGGTCATGCCACTGACCTCAGCAATGGGGCCGACCATGTAGTGAACCAGGTCAACCAAGTGACCCATCAAGTCGCCAAGCACACCGCTGCCAGCTAGGCCACGGATGAAGCGCCAAGATAGTGCGCCATTTGGCTCTGATGAATAGTCGGCAAAAAAGGTGCCGCGAATGTTGGTGATGCGGCCAAGGTCGCCGTTTGCGATTAGTTGCTTGATGTGCTCGACGGCTGGAACATGCCGATAGTTAAAGCCGATGGTCGAGACCACGCCAGATTCGTTAGCAGCGGCCTCAACTGCTTCGGTTTCTTCGGCCGAGCGGCCCACCGGCTTTTCGATCCAGAATGCTTTGCCGGCCTTGGCTGCAGCGATGCCGATTTCGGCGTGCAAAAAGTTTGGTGCGCAGATCGAAACCACGTCTACATCCGGGTGATTCAAAACCTCGTGATAGTCAAGAGTGCCCTGCTCAAAGCCCAAAACATCTTTGGCATAGTCAACTCGATCTGCCGCGGTGTCTGCTGCAATGACCAGTCGTGGTTTGATTCCAAGCTCTGGATAAACCACTGGCATCGCCTGATAGGCGCGCGAATGAACTTTGCCCATCCAACCAACGCTGATCAGACCGACGCCAATTTCACGCTTTTCTGCAGACACAATGAACCTCTCGTTTTTATTTGGAACGTTCCAGAATCATACGGCTAAAAATCATGAAATCCAAAGTGCAGATTCGTTTATGGGTTGAGTGTTGAATTTCGTACGATCAAGCGAGGCAGCAGCTTAATCTCTTTGCCACGCTGAGCGAGGGCCGCCCCCGGCTCGGTGATGATCTCGGCAATCTTGATAGCGATTGCCTCTTTCTCTTGCTCGATTGTGGTGAGTGAGATTCGGTCTAGCTCAGAGACATACGTGTTGTCATAGCCAGCCACCGCCACCGGAGGGAACCCGGCTTTGGTCAACTGGTGAACCGCGTTTTGAACACCAAAGGCGATGTTGTCATTGAAACCAATGATCGCAGTTGGGGTGTCGTTTTCTTGAAGCAGCAACTTGGCAGCGGCAAAACCACGATCTTCGGTGCGGTCGGCAACCTGGGTGCGAATGTATTTTTCGAGACCGAGGTCAACCATGCTTTTTTTATAGGCAGCCATTCGACCAAGCGAGTTCTGCGAATCATCTGGGCCGACATAGGCGATTTTTTTGTGGCCGAGCGAGTGAAGGTGTTCGGCTAGCAAACGGATGCCCTGGTCGTCGTCGGCGCGAACCACAATGGCGCCGGGCAATCCGGCAGCCGGCGATGTTGCCACAATCACCGGCACATCCTCAGGAAGCGATTTGAAAGGTTTGAGGTCTGGCAGGCCACCGACTACCACCAGTGCCTTTGGGCGAAGATCGAGCAGGCTGTGAATCGATGCCGGGTCAACAAAGCGCTTGCCATTGCGCTCATTGATGACAACCGCCGAAACGAACGATGGTTGCCCTTTTTCGAGAAGAGCCTTGCGGGTTAGGTCTGCGATTTCGGTGAGCAATGGGTTGTGCAGGTCGTTGAGCAGGATGCCGACAAAGTTTCCGGCTCCGGCTCGAAGTGAGCGAGCCCACTGATTTGGTGTGTAGCCAAGTTTCTTAGCAGCGCTGAGGACTTTGTCGCGACGGTCTGGGCTGACTCCCGATTCTGATGAGAACACCATGGCGGCCAAAGACTTAGAAACTCCAGCTAAATCTGCCACCTCGCGAATGGTCGGGCGCTTATTCACTGACTACTCCTGTGAACTACTTGTTTTGACTTTGTCCATTTTGGACAGTTCCAAAATAGCACTAGATTTCGGTTCGGTATCTGTTATTTCTATTCGATAACGAAAGCTTGGAACGTTCCGAATTTTTTAAAATCTCTGTTTTAGTTTGTAATGACAAAACAAACCGATACAGGGGTTTTGTTCCTAAATAGATCAATTACGAGAGGTATCTATGTCAATGAAGAAGTACTCAGCACTAGCTAAGGTCACTGCCCTAGCAACTGTTGCTGCACTTGCCCTAGCTGGTTGTGCGTCAACTCCTGCAGCAGAGACCAGCGCAGCTGGCGATCACTCAGACCTAAAGATCTGTGTTTACACCCACGGCGATGGCGGCACCTTCTGGACCGTTGCACAAAAGGGTGCAGAGGCAGCAGCTGCTGACCTAGGCGTCACCCTTGACTACCAGGGTTCAACCAACGATGCAGCAAAGCAGGCTTCGACCATCGAAGCTGGTGTAGCAGCAGGCTGTTCAGGTATCGCAGCGTCAGCACCAGACCCAGAGGCAATCAAGTCAGCGATGCTTGCTGCCCACGAAGCTGGTATCCCAACCGTCACCATGAACTCAGGTTCAGCAGTATTCAAGGACCTAGGTGCATTCACCCACGTTGGCCAGGACGAAGTTGTCGCTGGTCGCGAGGCTGGTCTTAAGTTCAACGCACTTGGCGTAAAGCACGTTCTTTGCCCAATCCAGGAAGCTGGAAACGTTGGTCTTGAAGACCGTTGCAAGGGTCTAGCAGAGACCTTCACTGGAAAGGCTGAGAACTTCAACCTTGACGGTGGTCTAGCTGACCTAACCGCTGCTAGCGCAAAGCTACAGGCAGCTCTTGAGGCAGACAAGACCATCGACGCTGTATTCGCTCTAAACGCTGACATTGCTGCAAAGGCAGCTCTTCCAGCAGCTGAGGCAGCTGGTCTGTCACTAAAGATCGGTACCGTCGACATGTCACCTGAGGCACTAGACGCTATTGAAGCCGGAAAGATGGAGTTCGCCATCGACCAGCAGCAGTACGCACAGGGCTACATGTCAGTAGTTCTTTTGTACCTAAACCTAACCAACTCACACGAGCTTGGCGGTGGCCTACCTATCTACACCGGTCCTGGTTTCGTAACCGCGGACAACGTAGCTAAGGTCAAGGAACTAGTAGCTGCAGGTACTCGCTAAAAACTAATTAGCAAGCAGTAAGAATGGTGGGTTGGGAAAAATCCTGACCCACCATTTGCTTGCCACAGAGCTTCAATTCACTAACTAAGTAAGGTAACAAATGACAACAGCCAACAAGGTTGACGAGCGCGTAAAGCGCACATCGTTGATCACCAAGGTGCTTCGCCGACCAGAATTCGGTGCATTTCTTGGTGCAGTTGCAATCTTCACTCTTTTTGCATCAGCCGACACAACCGGCAACTTCGCGCAGCTCTCGGGCATCTCAGGATGGACCGACATCGCGGCCCCAATCGGAATCGTAGGTATCGCAGTTGCGTTGCTAATGATCGCCGGTGAATTCGACCTATCAACCGGTGTATTGGTTGGAACCACAGGTTTGCTTGTGGGCATGCTGGTCACCGAGGTTGGTCTTGGCATCTGGCCATCAATCATCATCGCCTTGTTGTTCGCCGGAACGGTCGGTTTCATCAACGGCTATGTTGTCGTGAAAACTAAGCTGCCGTCGTTCATCGTGACCCTGGCAACTTTCTTCATTCTTAAGGGTGCAAACTTTGCGCTAACCAAGATGGTCACCGGATCAGTTCGCGTGACCGGCACCGACAAGGCCGACGGCTTTGCGTCGGCAGAGGCAATTTTTGCTTCTAAGTTCGGCGAGGCAAACTTTCAGATCTCTGTGATCTGGTGGCTGATCATCACCGTATTGGCAACCTGGGTGCTAACCCGCACCCGCTTCGGAAACTGGATCTATGCAGCTGGTGGCGACGCCAACGCAGCTCGCAACGCTGGTGTACCGGTTGAGCGCACCAAGATCATCCTGTTTGTGACCACCGCTTTGGCAGCAGCCTTGGTGGGCATCATGTTCGTGCTTCGCCTCAAGGGCATGCAGGCCGGTCAGGGTGTTGGTCAGGAGTTCTACTACATCATCGCCGCTGCGGTTGGTGGAACCCTTCTAACCGGTGGCGCCGGTTCGGCTATCGGTGCGTCACTCGGTGCACTAATCATGGGTATGGCCTACATCGGTATTCCATATGCACTTTGGGATTCAGACTGGACCTCAACCTTCTTGGGAATCATCTTGTTCACCGCAGTAATGATCAACACCTACATCGGTCGCAAGGCGAAGGGTGGAAAGAAATAATGGCTAACGCACTAGAACTAAAAGACGTAAAGAAGCAATTCGGCAGCGTTATCGCCCTTTCGGGCGTGACTGTTGAAGTTGAGCAGGGCAAGGTCACTTGTGTGCTTGGCGACAACGGAGCCGGAAAATCAACCTTGATCAAGGTGCTTAGCGGTGTGCACAAGCCATCGTCAGGCGAGTTCTTGTTCGAGGGTGAGCCGGTGTCATTCGACTCACCTCGTGACGCACTAGCTGCTGGCATCGCAACCGTGTTCCAGGATCTAGCGACTATCCCGCTGATGTCAATCTGGCGCAACTTCTTCTTGGGCAACGAAATCCGTGTTGGTTTTGGCCCATTCAAGATGCTTGCTGTTGGCAAGATGAAGCGCATTGCTAAAGAGCAGTTGTTGGCGATGGGCATCGACCTGCGCGACACCAATCAGCCAATCGGAACCCTGTCGGGTGGAGAGCGTCAGGCAGTTGCTATTGCCCGAGCTGTTTATTTTGGTGCCAAGGTTCTGATTCTTGACGAGCCAACTTCGGCTCTTGGTGTTCGCCA
This sequence comes from uncultured Rhodoluna sp., assembly GCA_937898095.1. Classification (GTDB taxonomy): domain Bacteria; phylum Actinomycetota; class Actinomycetes; order Actinomycetales; family Microbacteriaceae; genus Rhodoluna. The sequence goes on along the minus strand of CALDKR010000075.1, from coordinate 1,664 downwards.
GTCGGGCATCGTGCTGAAGTATGTTCTTGCCGCTAAAGACCGTGGCGTCTCGGTTGTGTTTATTACTCACAACCCACACCACGCGTTCTTGGTTGGCGACCGCTTCTATCTGCTAAACCGTGGTCGCATGCTCAACCGCTTTGAGCGTGAGAACGCCGAGCTTGAAGAGCTAACCAAGGCTATGGCCGGTGGCGCCGAGCTCGAGGCTCTGACCCACGAGATTCAGACGGTTCGCCGCTAATCACACCTAAAACTTGTGGCCTCAGTCAGAATTGGCTGGGGCCACATTTTTTAGCAAATATTTTCATCGACAAAGATTGAAGACATGAACAAGCTCTCCGAAACATTCCGCGGTTATGCCCTGGCCATCGCGGCCGTAATTGGGTTTGGTGCAACTTTCATCGCGGTCTCGCTCGGATCACAGAGCTTCTCGCCGGTGATGATGAGTGCTGGTCGCGTTGTACCCGGCGCAATCGCCGCGGTGATTGCGCTCAAATTGATGAAGGCTCCGCTGCTGCCTCCGCGCACTGCATACCCGGCAATCTTGGGCGTCACCTACGGAATCGTTCTCGGTTTCCCCTTTCTCTCCACGCTTGCCCTGCAGACTATTCCGGCGGCAGATGCCGCTGTGCTTGGATCGGTGCTACCGCTAATCACTGCAACAATTTCAATTTTCATCGGTTATAAAAAACCGGTTCCGATGTTTTGGGTGGCGGCCGGTTTGGGAACAGCTGCGGCGGCAACCATGGCCTATTTGCGTGAGGGTGGCGAATTCGGCGGTGGCGCATTCTGGGGTTATTTGGCTCTCGTGGGCGCCATGGTTTCGGGTTCGATTGGCCACATCTCTGGCAATCGTCTTGCTGCAAAATTCAACTCGGCCCACGTGCTCTGCTGGGCTGTTTTGATTTCGGTGCCGATTCAAGTGCCGGCAGCCTTGATCGATCTTTCGGTCAACCCAATCACCGAGTGGCCAACCGCATCGGCTTGGGCGGGCTTCTTGTATGCCAGCCTGTTCTCGATCATCATCGGAAACATCATGATGAACAAGGGTCTTTATGTAATCGGTTTAGTGCGAGGTTCGCAGCTGCAGCTGATTCAGCCAGTGGTCACCATGATTTTGTCGATCGTGATTTTGCGCGAAGCAGTTGGGCCAATCACCTGGGCAGCGGCGGCTGTCATTTTGGCCAGCGTTGCTTGGAGTCAGAGACTTAAGTAACTCTTCTCCCGGCAATACTTTTGTATTTAATTTTTCTATTACAGACTCAATGTCTTTAGACTGATCTTCCATGAATTTTTGCAATTCACCTACTCCGTAGAATACAGGTATCCCATTTTCTTTGGCGTGTAATACCTCTCTATCGCATCCATTGGATTCTCCGGCAAGCCTTACAACGGCATCACATCGTTCAATCCACGCCTTGTCTTGCGTCATCCATGATTCATAGTGCTGCGGTGCAATCATTTCACATAAAACAGAGCCACCCGGCCAATAAACAATAAACCCCATATTCATTAGTTCAATGTAAGCTTTTGCGGATATGTGTATATTTGCAAACTGATTGCCTTTACTTATTGGGTGCGATAGATAAATGTATTTCATAATTCACCGTTGGGGTTGTCTGAACCGACAAAAAACAGTTCCTCATTCCTCTCTTTCATTTTTT
>CALDKR010000074.1 GCA_937898095.1 uncultured Rhodoluna sp. | reverse complement strand
CAGCTAGTCCGTCTTTCTTCAGGGCAGCTAGATCGTCATTGCCCTTTCGGCGAATGTTGCGCACGGCCACGCGGCCATCTTCTGCCTTTGCCTTGACCAACTTGACATAGTCGCGGCGACGTTCTTCAGTTAGGTCTGGCAGGGTGATGCGAATTAGATTGCCGTCGTTCTGAGGGTTCGCATCAAGGTTTGGCATTTCGCGAAGCGCGGTTTCAATTGCCTTTAGGGCACCCTTGTCATAGGGAGTGATGACGATTGTGCGAGCCTCTGGGTTCTGAAGCTGGCCGAGCTGGCCCAGTGGGGTCGGAGTGCCGTAGTAGTCAACCATGACCTTTTGGAACAGCTGAGGGTTTGCACGACCGGTGCGAACCTGCGAGAAGTCTTCGCGAGTCGACTCGACAGCCTTGCCCATTTTTTCGGTGACGTTACTGATGATTTCTGAAATCATGATTTCTCCTGTTTGCTGAAGTTGAAAGATTTGAATACTTAGGCCGAAACGAAGGTTCCGATTTTTTTGCCCTTGATTGCGTCGGCGACATTTTGACCCTGCATGCCAAAAACTCGCATTGGCATCTTGTTGTCCATGCAGAGGCTGAACGCGGTTGCGTCGACCACCTTCAAACCCTTGACCAGTGCATCTTGATAGGTGATTTCATCAAGCTTGACCGCGCTTGGGTCTTTCTTTGGGTCGGCTGAATAAACACCGTCTACGCCATTTTTAGCCACTAGAACCTCGTCAGCCTTGATTTCTAGAGCTCGCTGAGCTGCCACAGTGTCGGTCGAGAAGTATGGCAAACCTGCACCAGCACCGAAAATCACGACTCGACCCTTCTCCATGTGACGGATGGCGCGAAGTGGAATGTAAGGCTCGGTGACCTGAGACATTGTGATGGCCGACTGCACACGAACGTCGACGCCTGCCTGCTCGAGAAAATCTTGCAGTGCCAGTGCGTTCATAACGGTGCCCAGCATGCCCATGTAGTCAGCGCGAGTGCGCTCCATGCCTCGCTGGCTCAGCTCAGCACCTCTAAAGAAGTTGCCACCGCCGACGACAATCGCAACCTGGGCGTGTTTTGCACCTTCAGCAATTTCTTTGGCGATTTCAGATACAACATCTGGGTTCACTCCGAGGGTGCCTCCGCCGAATGCTTCACCCGAAAGTTTGAGCAATACGCGGCGGGTTTTTTGTGGCACGGGAGCCTCCTGAGTTTGGCTAATTTTTCTCTCTCTATCCTAGGCGCGACAGCAAAAAAGGCCCGGCCGAAAACGGCCGAGCCTTTTGAATTTTTGACTGTTTATTAAGCACCAACGCGAACGCGGACGAACTTTGAAACAGTGGTTCCGTTGTTTTCAAGAACCTTTGCAACTGACAACTTGTTGTCTTTTGCGAAGTCCTGGTCGACCAATACGTTTTCTTTGAAGAAGCCAGTGACTCGACCTTCAACGATCTTGGCCAAAGCTGCCTCTGGCTTGCCTTCGTTGCGAGCAGTTTCTTCTGCAACGCGACGCTCGGTCTCAACAACATCAGCTGGAACCTCGTCACGAGTTAGGAATCGTGGTGAGAATGCAGCGATGTGAACTGCGATGTCGTGTGCGGTTGCGTCGTCACCTGAATAAGCAACTAGCACGCCAACCTGAGGTGGTAGGTCTGCGCTGGTGCGGTGCAGGTAAGCATCGACGGCTGCATCTTTGACAACCTCAACCTTGCGAAGCTCAACCTTTTCGCCCATGATTGCGGCTTCATCGTTGATGGCCTCAGCAACGGTCTTTCCGTTCAAAGGTGCGTTTAGAGCAGCCTCTAGGTTCTCAGCGCCTGATGCTGCAACTGCGTCAGCAACGGTGTCAGCAAGTGCGATGAACTTCTCTGCCTTAGCGACGAAGTCAGTCTCACAAGCAAGCTCGATTAGAACGCCAACCCCGCCGTTTACGCGGGCAACAACTAGACCATTGCTGGTGCTGCGACCCTCGCGCTTTGCAACGCCCTTTAGGCCCTTGACGCGAAGAAGCTCCATAGCCTTTTCGATGTCGCCATTGGCCTCATCAAGAGCACCCTTGCAGTCCATCATGCCAGCGCCTGAGCGCTCGCGAAGTGCCTTTACGTCGGCTGCGGTGTAGTTTGCCATTCTTACTTTGCTTCCTCTACTGCAACAGTCTCAGCTGCTGCTTCGGTGGTCTCTGCGACTGCAGTCTTGTCTGCACCCTGCTCAAGAAGCTCGCGCTCCCACTCAGCTAGTGGCTCAGCTGCAACTTCTGGCTTTGCGTGGCGAGCAATAAGCCCCTCAGCAACTGCATCAGCGATAACGCGAGTTAGCAACTGAACTGAACGAATTGCGTCGTCGTTTCCTGGGATACCGATGGTGACCTCGTCTGGGTCACAGTTGGTGTCTAGGATGCCGATAACTGGGATGCCCAGCTTCTTGGCTTCGGTGATGGCAAGGTGTTCCTTGTTGGTGTCGACTACCCAGATAGCGCTCGGGGTCTTCGAGACGTTGCGGATACCACCGAGCGACTTCTCGAGCTTTACCTTTTCGCGGCTGAGGATGAGAAGTTCCTTCTTGGTGAGGCCACTCTTTGCAGGGTCTGCGAAGTCCATGGTCTCAAGTTCCTTGAGACGGGTTAGACGCTTCTGTACGGTCGAGAAGTTGGTCAGCAGACCG
>CALDKR010000073.1 GCA_937898095.1 uncultured Rhodoluna sp. | reverse complement strand
GATCGCCGGTTGGGGTTTGAGGCGCATCGTCGAACACGTGCCCTAAGTGGCAGCCGCAGGCGGCACATCGAACTTCAACTCGCACCATTCCGTGCGACCGGTCTTCAATAAGTTCAACGGCGTCGCCTGCTTTGGGTTCATAAAATGAGGGCCAACCGCAGTGCGAATCAAATTTCGCTTCGCTCCTGAATAGCTCGGCTCCGCAACCTCGACATGAATAGATGCCCACGCGCGACTCTTCTAAAAGCTCGCCAGTCCATGGGCGTTCTGTGCCGGCTAATCGAAGAACCTGATATTCCAGATCAGAAAGGTCACCACGCCATTGCTCATCTGATTTTTTGATTGGATACTCCACAGAATTCCTCCAGCAATTAGTCGATGTTCGATGCCTAAAATAAAGAGCGCAAATCTCAGCGCCTTTTTACTTAAGCAGGATTCATGGCAAATAAGTTCCCGATCGACGAATTCGACGCAGCGCCGGCCCACGGCGGGCGTCACCGTGAACTTCGCACCGCAAGTGCCAGGATTCGTGAATTCATAAAACTGTTCGCAATTTCTCTTGTGGTCGCCGGTGTTGGCTATTTGGGCTTGCAGTGGGTGCAGTCGGCAAATGTTTTCGACGGATTCATCGCCGGCCAAAGCAGCGAAACGAACGCCACCGCTAAAACTAAAGTCAAGGTTTTCGACGGCACAGCTGAGAATCAGGCGGGCACCGAAGTCGCAAAAACCTTGTTTTTAGCTGGCTATGAAGTGGGTTCGGCGCAGAATTTAGTTGACTCAGCCAACGCTGAAGTCGTTGTCGAGAAGTCAACAATTTTGATCACGGATGAAAAATATCGGGCCACTGCCAGCAAGATTTCAACCGAAACCGGAATCAAATTAATCGAGGTTACAGCCGACTATCCAGACCCGCTAACTGTGGTTGTTGGCGCCGATTTTGTGATTCCTAAGAATTAATTCGGTTATAACAGCTCGATAACCAATTGATAAATCGGTTGATTTACTCTTTGATGCGTAATCGCTTACCGCTACAGTGAGAAACAGTCGTAGCAGTATCCGTAGCACAAGCTCTTTTCTATGCGACTCAACCCGGGGATTTTTCGGGTTGTTCCCATAGCAACAGGAGTAAACAATGGCACAAGGAACCGTAAAGTGGTTCAACTCTGAAAAGGGTTTTGGATTCATC
>CALDKR010000072.1 GCA_937898095.1 uncultured Rhodoluna sp. | reverse complement strand
AGCGTCAGCGTGTAGCCATGGGTCGCGCAATCGTTCGTAAGCCTCAGGTGTTCCTCATGGACGAGCCGCTATCGAACCTTGACGCCAAGCTTCGCGTTCAGACCCGCACCCAGATCGCATCACTTCAGCGTCGCCTTGGCGTCACCACTGTTTATGTGACCCACGACCAGGTTGAAGCTATGACCATGGGTGACCGCGTTGCTGTTCTAAAAGACGGAATCCTGCAGCAGGTTGCTACCCCTCAGGAGCTTTACGACACCCCAAGCAACGTTTTCGTGGCAGGCTTTATCGGCTCACCAGCCATGAACCTACTGCAGCTTCCAATCGTTGATGGCGGCGTTCAGTTCGGCAACACCGTTATTCCAGTTGACAAGTCAGCTCTTGCAAAGACTTCAGCAAAGAGCATCACAGTAGGAATTCGCCCAGAGAACCTAGTCGTCACCAAGGGTGAGGGCATCGAGGTTGACGTCGACGTCGTTGAAGAGCTAGGTGCCGACGGCTACCTATACGGTCAGAGCCACCTTGACGGAGCAAACCAAGACATCGTTTGCCGCGTTGACGGTCGCGTTCACCCACACGCTGGCGAAAAGGTCACCCTGAAGCCAGAGGGTGGCGTGCTTCACCTGTTTGACATTGAGTCTGGCCTTCGCCTGAACTAGTCAAACTTTTGACAGCTTCATTAGAAATCACGGCTGCCACGGTAGAACCAGCTCTGCTGGATCTGCCGTGGCATTTGCCATTAGAAGACTGGCCGACTGAAAACATCGCGGCCCTGCCTAAAGGCTTGAGTCGACACACCGTTAGATTCGCCCACCTTGGCGACTATGTCATCGCAATTAAAGAGACTCTGCCTGAGCTCTCGAAACGCGAATATGACATGCTCAAACTTCTGCTCAAACTTGACGTTCCGTGCGTCGAACCATTTGCAGTCATCAACAAGCGCGAAGACATCGAGGGCAATCCCCTGCCGTCGGTTTTGATCACTCGCCACCTCAAGTTCTCATTGCCTTATCGCGCAATGTGGTCGCAGGGGCTTCGCCCCGACACTGCCAAGCGTCTGGTCGACGCGCTCGCACTGCTTTTAGTGCGCCTGCACATCGCCGGGTTCTTCTGGGGTGATGTCTCTCTTTCAAACACGCTATTTAGGCGCGATGCCGGTTCGTTTGCGGCCTATCTGGTTGATGCTGAGACCGGCCACCTGTATGACGGTGGGCTTTCAAACGGGCAACGCGAAAATGACCTTGAAATTGCTCGCGTGAACATTGCGGGCGAATTGATGGACCTGATTGCTAGCGGAAACGCCGCTGCCGGAGTTGACGCGGTAGCGACCTCTGAGCGAATCGTCTCTAAATATCGTGAGCTGTGGGCAGAACTCACCGGAGTCGAGGTTTTCGAAGCTGCAGATCGCTGGAGAATCAGCAAACGCGTTGATCGCTTGAATGACCTTGGATTCGACATTGAAGAGTTGACCATCAAGACAACCGCTGAGGGTTCTAAGGTGAAAATTCAACCAAAGGTTGTCGACGCCGGACACCACGCCCGACGCCTGCTTCGACTCACCGGGTTGGATGTCGAAGAAAATCAAGCTCGCCGATTGTTGAATGACCTCGATCAATACCGCATGGCGCATGAACGCCCCGGAGCCGACGAAGAGGTGCTTGCTCACGAATGGCTGAGCAATGCCTACGAGCCAGTTGTTACGGCAATTCCTAAAGATCTTGCCGGCCGCTTAGAGCCAGCTGAGATTTATCATCAGGTTCTTGAGCACCGTTGGTACATCAGCGAGAACCAACAGCGCGATGTTCCAATTGACGAGGCTGTTCACTCATACATTGAAAATGTTTTGGTGCACCGCCGCGATGAGGTTGCCTATTTAAACCCGACGACCAACAGCATCACCCTGCCGGATGCAGTGCCATCAGGCACCATCGTGGTCGCTGAAGACGATGACGAAATTGACTGGCGCGACTTGGTTTAGTAAAAACGCTCGATCCAAAATCAAAACCCCTTCGAAGTTCTCGAGGGGTTTGATTTTATTTTCACTAGCGAAGCGGATTTTCTGCGCGACGCTTTGAAACCTCATAAAGAGCAACAGAGGTTGCGATTCCGGCATTAAGAGACTCTGTATCTTTTGCAATTGGAATCGACAGAACGGCATCGCAGTTTTCTTGCACGAGACGGCTGAGGCCCTTGCCTTCTGAACCGACCACCAAAACAATTGGCTCACTTCCAAGACTAAAGCTCGGCAGGCTCATGTCGCCATCGCCATCGAGGCCGACCACAAATAATCCGCGCTTTTTGAGCTCTTTGAGGGTCGAGTTGAGGTTGGCTGCTAGCGCAACCGGAATGCGGGCTGCCGCTCCTGCCGAGGTCTTCCAGGCTGAAGCAGTTACGCCGGTAGAACGACGCTGAGGAACGATTACGCCTTGACCACCAAATGCGGCAACCGAACGAATGATTGCTCCTAGGTTGCGTGGGTCAGTGATGCCATCAAGCGCGACCAATAGTGGGCGCTGACCGCGCGAAATGATTAGGTCAAGCATCTCCATAGGGTGCTGATATTTGTATGGCGGAACAGCCAAAGCGATTCCCTGGTGCACTGAGTCGAAACCGGTCATGCGGTCGATTTCAGGTCGAGTCACTTCGTTGATGACGATTTTGCGAGAGTTCGCCAAGGTGATGGCCTCTTTTACGCGGTCATCCATTTCGATGCGGTTTGCAATGAACATCGCAGTGGCAGGAACCTTTGAGCGAAGAGCTTCAAGAACTGAATTGCGACCCGACAAAACCTCAGATGCGTCGGCAGCCTTTGCGACTCGCTGAGTGTTTCGGCTAGCAGCTCCGGCTGAGCCTGCAGTGCGAGCTGCAGGTGCAAGAAATTCTCCACGCTTTGTAGCAGCGGCCCCGCGAGTGCTGCCCAAGTCAGCTTTGCGCTTAGCGGCAGCGTTCTTGGCCTTGTGTGCCTTGTGATATGGGCGGTCTTCAGCCTTTGGGGTTGGACCGCGGCCCTCTAGGGCCTGTTTTCCGTGGCCGCCAGTGCCGACCTTTGCGCCTTTTTTGCCCTTAGCTGCGCCTGGGCGACCTGGTTTTGCCATTAGTTAATGCTCCATTTAGTCTCTGTCGGGCCGTCTTCAAGAACGATGCCGGCCTGCTGCAAAAGGTCGCGAATTTCATCTGACCTTGCAAAATCTTTGGCGGCTCGCGCAGCCTTTCGTTGTTCAATTAGGCCAGTGATAACAGCCTCAAGTGCATTGCGCTGCGCGCCAGCACCGGCACTTTGCCACTGCGAAGCAGTTGGGTCAATGCCTAGAACATCAACCATTGAGGCTACCTGAGAAAGCGCCTCACCGACAGCCCCAATATCTGAAGCGTCGATTGCTGCGTTGCCGGCCCTAACTGAAGTGTGCAGTGCGCCCAGCGCCAAAGGCAAATTCAAATCGTCATCCATTGCTGAAATAAATTCGGCTGGCAGTTTTGCAAAGCTGCTTTCAACAGAACCAACCAGTGCAGCAGCGCGCTGCATGAATGTATGAATGCGGTCAAGTGCAGTCTGGGCCTCAGCTAAAACACCCTCGTGATAATCAAGGGTTGAACGATAGTGAGCTGACCCGAGGTAATAGCGCACCGCCAGACCCGATCCGGCAGCCAATAGGTCAGAAGCAAAAATCGAGTTGCCTAGAGACTTTGACATTTTGCGGCCTTCAACGTTGACTAACCCGTTGTGCAGCCAGAAGTTTGCAAACTCGTCGCCCGCCGCGCGAGACTGCGCAAGCTCGTTTTCGTGATGCGGAAAACGAAGGTCAAGGCCGCCGCCATGAATGTCGAATTTGCTGCCGAGATATTTGGTCGACATTGCCGAGCACTCGATGTGCCATCCTGGGCGACCTTTGCCGAAACGAGTGTTCCAAGCTGCAGACTCTGGCTCGCCAGCTTTGTGCGCCTTCCAAAGTGCAAAGTCACGAGGGTCTCGTTTGCCACGAAGTTCACCGTCTTCGGCTGAATCCATGTCGTCAATTTTTTGATTGGTCAGCTCGCCATAGGCCGCCCACTTGCTGGCTGCAAAATAAACATCAGCCGAGCCATCTTCGGCTTGATAGGCATAGCCGTTTGAAATTAGTCGCTCAATGAGGTCAAGCATTTCAGGAATGCTTGCCGTTGCACGAGGCTCATAAGTCGGAGGTTGAATGCCAAGCGCTCGGTAGGCGGCGTTGAATTCGAGTTCAAAGCGATAAGCCAAAGCCCACCACTGCTCGCCAGTGACTTTGGCATTCTCGAGAACCTTGTCGTCGATGTCGGTGACATTTCGAACCACAGTCACACGCTTGCCCTTGGCGCTCAACCAACGACGCAGTTGGTCATAGACCAACGCCGAACGCAGGTGGCCGACGTGCGGGGCTCCTTGCACGGTTGGGCCGCACAGATAAATGCCTACTTCACCAGAGGTCAATTCAACAAACGGTCGAAGGCTCTGAGAGTGGGAGTCAAAAAGGTGCAGGGTCACGCGCCTAGCCTACCTTTGGCCGACTTCAAGAGAGCCGAAGCAACCGCGGCAACCCCCTCGCTGTTTCCCAAAAATCCGAGGCCGTCGGTGGTCGTTGCGCCAAGCGAAACTGGGCAACCAAGAACCTGCGAGAGTGCCCGCTCTGTTCGTTCGCGATGAGGCGCAACTTTTGGTCTATTGCCAATAATCTGCACGCTCACATTGCCGATTGAGAAACCGTTTTTAGTCAAAAGTTCGCAAGTGGCCTCAAGAAAAACGCGACCGTTAGCACCGGCAAATTCAGGTCGATCGACTCCGAAATTTGAACCGATGTCGCCCAATCCGGCAGCTGACAGCAGCGCGTCGACGATCGCGTGGCTAACGGCATCGCCATCGCTGTGGCCATCAAGGCCTCGTTCGCCAGGCCACTCAACGGTGCCCAAAAATAGCCTTTTATCAGGATCGTCGGTGAAGCGGTGAGTGTCGGTTCCGATGCCGGTATAAAACTGCTCGCCAACAAGAGATTCGAGATCGTGCGCGAAAGTAATTTTGTGACCGGCGCTATCGCCCGACACATGACTAACTGAGCCCCCCTTTGCTTGCCACAGTGCTGCATCGTCGGTGAAATCTGCGTTGGCGCAGGCATAGGCAGCAGCAAGTTGACGAGCCGGAAAACCCTGCGGAGTTTGTGCTTTTCGAAGTGTGCTGCGGTCAATAGTTTCGAGAACAAGGTCGCCAGAAACCACCTTGATGGTGTCGGTGACGGGCTCGACCGGAATCACGCCTTGGCCAGTCGTGCGCACTGCGTTTGCAACACGTTCGAAGACTTCAAGAGGCTGAAAAGCGCGTGCTGCGTCGTGCACTAAAACAATTTCAACATCTTGATCAAGCGCCTTGAGAGCATTTGAAATAGAGCCTTGACGAGTTTTTGCGCCGACCACAACATCGAGGCGAATGCCATGTGGGTGCTGGTGTGCAGACAGTGCAGAATCGGCCAGTCTTTGGGCGTCTAATTCAAACCCTGTCGGCACTGCAATGATGACCTGCTCGAGGCTGGCTAACGCCGCAATTTGATTTAGGGAATGCTCAATTAGGGTTTTGCCGTCGATTTTGATGAATGCTTTTGGCTGTTCAGCACCCAGGCGTTCTCCGCGGCCGGCCGCAACAATGACCACCGCGGTGTCGCGAGCAGTCATGATCAGATTCTCGCTTTGCCTACGAAGCCAAAACTTCGTCGAGCTTGGCCGAAGCTTTTTCTTCGTCGGTCTTGTTGGCTAGCGCCAACTCTGAGATCAAAATTTGACGAGCCTTTGCCAACATGCGCTTTTCACCAGCTGATAGACCGCGGTCTTGGTCGCGTCGCCATAGGTCGCGAACTACCTCTGAAACCTTGGCGACATCGCCAGAGGCAAGCTTCTCGAGATTGGCCTTGT
>CALDKR010000071.1 GCA_937898095.1 uncultured Rhodoluna sp. | reverse complement strand
GCTGGTAGCAGAAGCTCAACGCCGAGCAGACCGCATTATTTCTGGCGCCCGTGCTGATTACGACGAAATCATAAAAAAGGCTCATGTTGACGCTCTGGCTATTGCCGAAGAGGCTCAGCGTGAAGCTGGTTCGATTCGCGGCTCAGTGGCAACTGAGGTTGCAAAAATGCGTGCAGCAGCGAAGCGTGAAACTGAACTTCTCAAGTCTGCGGTTGAACGCGAATTAGCCGAGCGCAAGTTGATTGCCAATCGTGAGTTAACTGCCGATCTAGACACAGACCGCGCAAATGCACTTGTAACCGACCAAGCTCGCATCGATCTTGAACTTGAACTCACCGCCCGTCGAAACGAAGCAGAACAAGAATATCTGCGCAAGCATCAAGAGGCGGTTGCGACGACCCAAAAATATCTGGATGACGCCAATGCACAGCTTGCAACCGCGCTAACTCGGGCAAACGCGGCTCGACTCGAGGCAGAAACCCTTGAGGCTGCTGCTATCTCAATCAACCAGCAAACCACTGCTGCCACTCGCCTAAAGGCCGACGGCATTATTGCCGCAGCAGAGGCTGAGGCTCGCACGCAAATTGCCGAAGCACAGGCCAAGATCAACTATGAAATCAAAGCAGCTGAAGCTGACCTAATGAAGATCAAGGCCGAGCGCGATTCGATTGAGGTTTATATCGAGCGCCTGCGCAATGTGCTCAACGACACCATCAAAAAGCCTTAATTCTTTCGATTTGCTCGCTGATAGGTTAGGCACATGCAAGGCAACTTCAAAATAACCAACGGATTCATGTTCGGCCTGCTCGGCGGCCTTGGCGTATTAGCTGCCATGGTTATCGGCGGGGCGATTGCCGCACTAGCCACAATCATCACCTACGTTGCCGCAGCTCTTTTCATTGCCTTAGGGCTAGACCCGATTATCAAGTGGTTCGGCAAGCGCGGGCTCTCTCGCCCAGTCTCAACAACCATCGTGACCTTGTTGCTTCTTGGCACCATCACCGGCGTGGTTTGGGGCATCGCACCAACGCTTGCCAGTCAGGCATCGCACCTAATTCAAATGGCACCGACCGCTATCGATTCAATCTCGAAGCTAGACCTAGTGGTTCGAGTTGACGCTCAGTTCAACGGTGCTGTCAAGAATGCACTAGATGGTGCAGCTGCATACCTAGCCGACAGCTCAAATTGGCCAACGATGCTCGGTGGCGTTGTTCAGGTCGGCATCAACATCTTCAACGGCTTCTTCGGCGGCATCATCATTTTGATTCTGAGCATCTATTTCATGGCGTCACTTCAGAATTTCAAATCATGGATTTACAGCTTTGTGCCAATGAGTCGCCGTTCAAAATTTGAGCACATCGCAGAGCAAATTTCAGAGTCTATTGGTCGCTATGTGATGGGGCAAGTTGTCATCGGCTTTATCGCATCGATACTTGGCTACATATTCATGAGCATTATGCAGATTCCGTTTGCAATCGTGCTTTCGTTCATCGCCTTCTTGCTCGGCTTGATTCCACTCGTAGGTTCAATCACATCAGCGTTCATTATCACCGTGGTCGCACTTTCGGTGTCTCCAACCACCGCTCTTATTTCAGCGATTTACTACCTGATCTACATGCAGGTCGAGTCATACCTAATCAGCCCAAGAATTATGAATAAAGCTGTTTCAGTGCCGGGTTCGGTTGTAGTAATTGCAGCACTTGCTGGAGGTACAGTTCTGGGCGTGCTCGGTGCGTTGGTTGCGATTCCGGTTGCGGCGGCGTTCATCTTGATAACGCGACAGATTATTTTTCCAAGACAAGAGCAGGCTTAGAACCCATTCGGCTCACGTGGCCGAGAACCTATTCGGCCCAACTAACCTGGCGCTGAAAAAAACTAAGCTTGGCCAGGCTGCCAGACAGTTGGCAACGGGTATTTTTCAGGGTTTACCGCTTTTACGATCTCATTCAAAACCCTGGTCGTGGCCGATTCGCCAACCCACAAGTGCTTTGCGCCGTCAACGCCGATAATTTCAGCGTGATCAATTAAGGCGAATCGCTCACTGGCCTCATCTGGCTTCAAATAGTCATCGTGCTCAGGCACCAGGGCAATTAGGCGCTTGTCTGAGCCGACCCAGCGGGCAAGGTCAGAATCTTTGGCTCTGTGCAGAGGTGGTGAAAGCAAAATAGCACCGACAACGTCATGGTCCATTCCATATTTCAGCGCCAATTCGGTGCCGAATGACCAGCCAACCAGCCACAAATTTGGCAATCCCCGAGCCATCGCAAACTCGACCGCAGCGCGCACATCGTGCTCTTCATGCACACCATCGCCAAATGCGCCCTCGCTCTTTCCGTGGGGCGATTCAGTGCCGCGAGTGTTGAATCTGAGCACTGCTATGTCTGCAAGTTCAGGCAGGCGCGCTGCTGCCTTGCGCAAAATGTGCGAGTCCATGAAGCCGCCGTGAGTTGGCAAGGGGTGAAGAGTGATTAGCGTTGCAGCAATCTCGCCGCTTAGTGGCGTGGCCAACTCTCCTACCAGCGTGAGCCCATCTGCAGTGGTCAGCGTGATGTGCTCGCGATGCGCCGGCAGTTCGACAGAAGATCGAATTTCGATTGGTTCCTGAGCCCCAGTTGAGGCAAAGTCAGGTTCAGTCATAGCAGTTGTCCTTGAAAAGATTTCCAGCAGGAATTGTGAAAATGGCGACGCGTTTCAACCCCGCGAACTTCATCCCAGGCCACAATGTGACTGATGCCGCGGGTGATTTGCAGATTGCAGTGAGGGCAAACCCAGACTTTGGTTTCATCGGCATTCGCACCGATTGAGGTTTGAGTCACATAGGCCACGCCGCGCTTGATTTCGGTGCGGCGAATGCCCATTCGAACCGCCGAAAGGTCTATTTCTTCGGGTTCGATATCGCGCTTTTTGGCATTGCGAGGGCGATTTGACCTACCCATTAGTACCAACCGATTTTGTCGGAGTGCGCAAGAGCGCCGCAAGGCGAGCCATATCGACCCTTGATGTATTTTGCACCCCAGCGGATCTGGGTTTCAGGGTTGGTCATCCAGTCGGCGCCTTCGGTTGCCATTTTCGAGCCCGGCAAAGCCTGCGGAATTCCATAGGCACCTGAGTTTGAGTTTGACGCTTGAACGCGCCAATTCGACTCGCGCTCCCAAAGCTTCACGAGACAAGAATATTGGTCGGTGCCGAAACCCATTGATTGCAGCAAGCCAAAGGCATAGGCCTTGGCAGTGCCAGGCGATGGTGCCTCAGCATTTTCAACAAACATCGCAGCAGCATCGGTGCCCGTGACGATGTTGAACCCGCCGCGCGAGAAGCTGATCTTCTGCGTGCTGGCATAACCATAGGTCTGTTCGGGGTCGGCAGTTGTTGAATCCCAAACCTGTATTGTTGCCGCGCTGGCCATTGTTCCTGAATAGGGATCAACAATTGTCACCATCAAAAAACCAGTTGCAAAAAAGAAACCGAACAGGGGTCTAAAAGCGTGCTTTTTTAATTTCGGAATTCTAGGTTTTTCAAATGGCAACTGCATCCAGATCCAGTTGTTGAAACGCTGCATGCGGCGAGCAAACGTTGGCTCATAAGCCTCGTGTCTGCCCATTGGAATCCTTTGGTCGGTTTGAGCCTAAATCGGCAACACTCCAGTTTAGCTTTTTAGCTATTTTTCTAAAAGTTTCTGGCCTGGGCAGGCCGTCAAAACGCGCAGAATCGCCTCTTTTTCAGCACTAGTGACCCACAGATGATATTTGCGCTTTACCGACACCTGACGTGCCACATAAGCACACCTAAAACCCTTGTTCGGTGGCAACCAGCTGGCTGCATCGGAATCTGACTTTTGGCCGTTGGTTGGGCCGTCAACTGCAAGCAAATTCAGCGGATCGTTGTAAAAGTTGTATCTCTGGTTCGCGTTCAGTTTCTGTGCTCCCTTCTGCCAGGCGTCACTAACTGCAACAACGTGGTCAATTTGCACCGCTAACGAACTGCCTACTCCCCTGACGAAGTTGATGGTCTTGGCTGTATATGGGTCGAACAGAGTGCCAGATGCAACGGTGCAGGCAGGGCTATCGCGCCAAGTGATATTTTTTAGATCGCGGCGAAGAATATAGTTTCGAAGATCGCACTCGCCGATGCTGCCCCAACCGTCGCTAAACAATTCGCGAGCATAACCCGTCTTTGGCGCGCGACCCTTGACGGCCAACTGGGCCAGGCCTTGCTTTGCGGTTATCGTGGCCGCGTCGGCGGGCAAAGCGGTGTCGATTGAGGTCGGCGCTGTCATAAAAGTTGCTGCAGCAATTGCAACAACAGCTGCGAATCGAATATTGCGAAGGTCTTTTGGTTTTGCCAAAAAATTATCGGTTGGCTTCGATTTGAAGAATTTCGATAACCCGATCGAGAAACGCATCGACCTGACCTTCAACATAACCGCCCCTAGTTGCTTTGAAAATTGAACCCCTGATGTCACTAACGCTAAGCGGAGCCTCAGACATCAGATGGCGCTCAATGTGAGCCGCGAGTGCGTCAACCTGCTTGCGGTTATAGCCACGCATGATCCAAGCAACGCGGGCAAATTTTGTGCCGGCTGGTCGTTCAGTTCTGCCAATTAAAATCTCTTTGATGCGCGCGTGGCGATCATCAACCGCGTATTGACCGCTTTTTGCGATTTGGCGCTGAATCTCGTGTTTCGCGAAGGCATCTTCGAGTCTGGCAATGGCATCGTCAACGGCAGCGATCTCATAGCCACCGTGAACCAAATCGAACTCAACTCGACGCAGGTGATCTGAAGGCAGCACCTCTAGGTCAAAGTTGGCAAATTGCGCGCGAGCCTTGGCGATAAATTCATCGACCTGAGTCGGTTCATATCCCGGGTGCTTCTGGTCTGCATGTGCAAATTGATGAGCCATAATCGCCGCCTAAAAGAGTGCTACTGAAATTAGATACGCCACCAAAGCAGACGGCAGAATTGAGTCGAGTCGGTCCATGATTCCGCCGTGGCCAGGAAGCCACGAGCTCATGTCTTTGACGCCAAGGTCGCGCTTGATTAGTGACTCGGCTAGGTCACCAAGAACAGCCGCAACCAGAAGCGCAGCTGCCATGACCAGACCCGTGACCCAGTTGCCGCCAAGCAAAAAGAAGTTGAACGACAGAGCCGACGCAACTCCCGCTGTAATTGAGGCAAGCAGGCCCTCCCAAGTCTTTTTAGGGCTCACGCCAGGTGCCATTTTATGCTGTCCGAATTTGCGGCCGATTAGATATCCAAAGGTGTCAATTAGCGCAGCCGTGACCACAACCGCAAGCACCCACCACTGCCCATCACCTTGCTCGCGGCGAAGCAACAGGATTGTGAAGCTCACGGTCAGCGGCAAATAGATGACCACAAATGCAGCCGCTGCAAAGTCACGCAGAGTGGCCTTTAGGGTCTGATCGACCGAACGGCGGCGCTCCCAAAGCAAGTGAACCGATCGCCAAATAATAAGCGATGCGACAATTGCAAAGGCGCCGAGCCACTGGGCTGCTGCCCCGCCAATGAATGCCGCAGGCATGATTAGAGCTGAGCCAACAGCGGCTGGGACACGAGGCACATACCAGTTCTTCACTCGCAGGGCGGTTGAGAGCTCCCACGAGCCGAATGCCGCTGCTGCTGCTGCAAGCGCCACGAAAAGTTCTTTATAAATCAAAATGCTGAGCAAAAACACAGCACCGAGAACCACACCAACCGCAACTGACTTTGACAACGAGCGACCAGAAGTCGCCGCTGTCTGCGGTTGAATGGTTGGCCGGTTGCTCAATTTATACCTCTAGAAGTTCTGCTTCTTTGCGCTTCAGCGCCTCATCGATCTGGTCAACGTGAGTCTTGGTCAGTGCGTCTAGTTCTTTTTCACCACGTGCAATGTCATCGTCGCCAGCTAGTCCGTCT
>CALDKR010000070.1 GCA_937898095.1 uncultured Rhodoluna sp. | reverse complement strand
TCGCTCAACAGTGCAAGCGCCTTACCCTCGGCGAGCGCCTTCTGTTCGAGCAGCGGGTTAGGCATTACTCAACTCGTTCGAGTCGAGCCGAAGCGTGAGACTTCAACTCACCACCCGGCAAAGCGATGTCCCAGGCCCAAAGCAACGCGCCCTCGACGAGCCCGTAGATGCGGGTGCTGTGGCGATAGGTTTTGGCACCCTCAAAGGCGACGCCGTGAGCGCTGGCTAGGTGGATCTGGGCGCTTTTGACGTAGCCCTTGTAAAGCTCGGCCACACCGCCAGGGTGCAGGGTAGAGACCTCTAGGTCGAAGCCCTTGGTTTCGTTGCGGTAGCGCTCGAGGTCTTCGTGAGTTTTGATGGTCGATTCGCCTACACCAGGCACCAGTGCCGGCCCGTGGTCGAAAGCCTCGCGCGGCCTAGCAATGCGCCAGTAGCCGATCTCGCTCGGCAGTTGGGTTTTGGCTTCGTCATCGAGACTGAAAGTCGAAACGTAGGTCAGTGCGCCCTGGCCGTCGTGTGAAAACTCGATGCGCTGACGAAACTCGTATTCGGTGTCATTCGCGACGATTACGCCCGAGCCCTCCCAGTTGCCAATCAAAAAAGACAGCGGGGTTAGCTCAATCGGCAAACCTTCGGGAAGAACGAACAACTACTTCTGACCCTTAAAGAGCTTGTAAAGAACTAGAACCGAGATGCCGCCGATTGCGAGTGACGCGAGAACCAACAGGCCGGTAAAGAAGATTTCGAGCGATAGCTTCATGGTTAAAGTCTAACCGCGCAGCCAGATATAGGCGGTGGCGATGGTGAGAATCAGGTAGCTTCCGCCGCCCACATAAATAAGTCGGCGAACGAAGCCCTTTGGCTCTGCCCTAAATAACTGGATGAGTGAAACCAGCGCGAGCGAGCCGGCCAAAATGGCGGCGAATGGGCCAAGGATGTGCTCTCGAGAAACGGTGAAGGTTGAAATTACGGTCATCACGGCGACCGTAAGCCAGATCAAAATGATTTCGAGCCAATTCTGCTTCACGCTCTAATCATGCCTTAAGCCCGCTATTTGCTTGGCTATGCTTAAGGCAACTATTTGGAGAGAAATGGCCCAACTTCTGATTTTGACGGCCTCGGCCGATTCAGAAGTTCTGCCCGCCCTCCACCTGCTCAGTCACCGCTTTCGCACAATTGCCGCCGAACCGGCGAGCCTGGTTAATGCCCCGAGCGCAGACCTCATTTTTCTAGATGCTCGACGCGACCTAGCCGCAGCCAAGTCGCTCGCCAAAATCTTGCACACCACCGGTCTGAGCACACCTCTTGTAGTTGTCGTCACCGAGGGTGGTCTCGCCGGCATATCTGGTGCGTGGGGCGCAACCGACATCATTCTCGAGAGCGCCGGCCCTGCCGAAATCGATGCCCGCATTCGCCTTGCGCTGACTCGCGCGCAGCAGGCAGGTTCAGAAGATCAGATTCACGCATCCGGTGTGGTTATCGACGAAGCGAGCTATTCGGCAAAGGTGCACGGCAAGCCACTCGACCTCACATTTAAAGAGTTCGCACTGCTCAAGTTCTTGGCGCAGCACCCAGGCCGCGTTTTCACCCGCGACCAACTGCTTAGCGAAGTTTGGGGCTACGACTACTTCGGCGGTACCAGAACGGTTGACGTGCACATTCGACGCCTGCGCGCCAAGCTCGGCGACCCGCAAGCATGCGAAGTGAAGTTGATTTTCCGCAACCTGATGGGCCAACAAGAACCAAGAATTCGCCGTCGGCGACCTGAAGGTTTAGCTTGTCAACC
>CALDKR010000069.1 GCA_937898095.1 uncultured Rhodoluna sp. | reverse complement strand
ACTCGTTTGATTGAACACTCCGGAATCGACGGTCTATTTCTGGCCGGCGGAATCGCAGACTTTAAGGCTGATGGCCACGATATAACTGCCCCAATTTTGCTGTGGCCAGTGCAAATGATTGCTCGTGGTGATGATTTTGAATGCGAAATCGCGGGCCAGCCGTTTGTGAATCCAGAGTTGCTAAAGGCACTGAGTCGACTATATGAAATTGAAATCAACAGCTCTGAATTGCTAGCTAGACAGCTTGAAAGCTCAGACTTAGTGCCGGTCACACTATTGAATTATTTGGCCTATGCGACAAGTGCAAAAGTTCAAATCGACCTCAAGCGAGTATTGGTCATCTCGAACTTTGCACCGGGGCTTTCAAAACTCAATACAGATTTTGATCGCATCGAAACTGGCGCGGTTAGGGTGGTGAGTTCGAGTGAATCTGGCGGGTTGCCACCGATCGACGTTCCAGAGTTAACTCTTGTTGCCGATGCCGATGCAACCCAGATGCGCATAATTGCACGCGCGCTGGCCGGTCAAAATTTTGCAGTCGAAACTCTGCCGGGCTGTGGATACACCCAGACAGTGGTCAATGTTCTTGCGAATCTTGCTGTTCAAGGAAAGCGAACCATTGTGGTTGCGCCAAGGCAGCAAACCTTGGCAGAGCTCACCGATCGCTTTTCCCACCTCGGATTGCCGGCATTGGGCATTCGCGCAGATTCAACTTGGGTTGATTTGATCAGCGCGATTTCGAGAAACGAAAAAGCCCAACCGGTCGACATCGCGAGTGCTCGTGCTGCTCGCCAAAACGCCGAGGTTCAACTTGATGGCTATTTTGAAACTCTTAATAGCCCTGACCAGCTCTTGAATATTTCAATCGCCGATGCGCTCAAACAGTTATCGGCCCTGGCAGTTTTGCCTCACGCACCGCAGACCTCGGCTCGCATCGATAAGTCTGCACTTGAGGCTGGCCTAGACAAAGCCGAAGCCCTTGAACTGTTGGGTGAAGCAGCTGATCTTGGTGAATTTAAATTTGGACCACAAGACACAGCTTGGTTCCAGGCGCATTTTGACAACCCCGATGAAGTTGACGTTGCACTAAAAGCCGCAAAGCGTTTGCGTGACGATTCGTATCCTCGATTGTCAGAGCAACTAGCTGAATTTATTCGTGGCGTTAATTTCAAGCCGGCAGCCACCGTTGAAGACTGGGGTCTTTATCTGAGGCTCTTTAGCGGAATTCGCGAGACACTTGACCGTTTTGTTCCTGATGTTTTCGATCGCCCGCTAACTGAGCTAATTGCGGCAACGGCAGCGCGAAAGGGGTTCACTCGCGACCGCTCAATGTCGGGGTCGAACCGCCGCCGCCTCAAGAAGCTCGCAAAAGAATATCTGCGCACCGGCATGTCTGTCACCGACATGAATAGCTCACTTCGACTGGTCGACGAGCAGCGACAGCTCTGGGCGCAATATTCACTGTCGCCTGTTCCGCCGCAGGTTCCAGCAGGAATCAACGACGCTCAGATTGCATACCAGTCGTTCGTTGCTGATCTAGATCAAATTCAAAGACATCTCGACCCACTGTCTTCTGAGCTGCCACTTATCAAGCTGCCACTGCACCAGCTTCAGTCAAAGCTTCACTCGCTTGCTGAAGACACCGATGCGTTGGTCAACCTTGGTGAGAGATCACTAGTTTTGAAGAAACTTCGTCAAACCGGCTTGGGCCTTCTCGCCAGAGATTTTGCCAAGTTGCACATTGCTAAAGACCAACTAGCAACCGAACTCGAATTGGCATGGTGGCAAAGCGCACTCGAGTCGATTGTCTCGAGAAACAAAAAGATTCTTGGCTATGTTCCTGATGTGCTTGAGGCCAACGAGCATGGATTTAGAGATGCCTATGAGGCGCAGGTGGACATCGGGGCTCAAGCAGTAGCAGCAGAACTAGCTGAGCGCTGGAAGGCTGGATTGCTAAATTGGCCCGCCGAAGCTGCTGCCCTAAAAGCCTTGCTCCGAGCTGGAAACACGCAGCTAAAGAATGCAATCGAGGCTGCCCCTAACTTGATACCGGTTCTAGCGCCAGCAGTTTTTGTCTCGCCCTATGACATTCCAGAGCACATCAGTCGCAGTGAAAAATTTGATGTTGCTTTGGTTCTTGACGCAGCCGGCTCAACCGTTGCTGAAAACCTAAGCGCCCTAACCAGGGCGTCGCAAGTGATTGTTTTTGGTGACGAGGCAATATCTGAACCTGCGGGATTCGAAGTTGAGTGTCGACAGTCAAGCGATGAGCACAGCGCAAACCGCACATCGATTTATCAAGTGATTCGAAACGCCTTTGGACAAGAGGTTTTGCGACGCAGCTATCGAACTGCGACGCAGGCGATGGGCGAATTGATCAATCGCGAGTTCTATCAAAACCGCATCGAGTTCACGCCATCAGCGGCAGACTATTTTGGCCAGAAATATTTCACCGTCGAAGTTGTGACTCGCGACAATCGTGCGAATTCGACAATTGAAGGCGCCACCGAAAGCCTTGATGCTGAAGTTAATCACGTGGTTGAACTGATCTTCAATCACGCGCTCTGGCAGCCAGAGAAGTCATTGTTGGTCGCCAGCGCCTCAAGCGTTCACGCCGAAAGAATTGACGCGGCGGTTAAGCGCGGGCTTCAAACAAGGCCAGAATTGGTCGAGTTTTTCAATGCCCACGGGCGTGAAAAATTCGAAGTCGCACCGCTTTCTGACCTCACTCACCGACTCGCTGACCGGGTGATTTTCAGTGTCGGATTCGGCCGCACTCAGCACGGAGCGGTGCTCTCAAATTTTGGTGAACTTAGTGCTGCCAACGGCAGAAGGCACCTGGCAAACCTGCTGGTGAGTGCACGCACTCAAATCACGATTGTGAGTTGTTTCGCGGCGAATGATGTTCCGACCGACCGACTTGCCAATGGCGCGCTGTTGCTTCGCGAGCTGCTCGAGGCTGCGGAGCGGCCGCATCAAGAGGTCGCTCTAGATCAAGACCCAATGCTTCAAGACCTAGCAATTCGCCTAAAGAAACTCGGCGTTAGGGTTGACCAGAGTTTCAACCCGACGACGCCCATGATTGCCAGCTTTGGCAATCAAGCCGCGGTTATCGAACCAGACTGGAACATTCCCGGTGCGACTCGCACTGAAAAATTTAGGCTGCGACCGCGCTTGCTTGAGAGTCTGGGCTGGGTTTACATACGGGTTTATAGTTTTGAGTTATTTTCTGACCCACAAGCACTTGCGAATCGAATCGCTGGTCGCTTGGGTTTGCAGATTAGCAAGCAGGCTCAGCCGCTTTTTGATGACAGGGCATTTGAAGACACCGATGCTGCATGGGGCGACCACGCCGGCTCTAACGACGCAAAACTGAAGGGCGACCGCCCACCGCATTGGGGCTAGACGGCCGGCGCTAGTTGCTAGCTGAACTGCTTGAGCTGCTGGCATTGTCGGTTTTATAGAAACCGCTGCCTTTGAAGGTGACACCAACCTGACCAAAGACCTTGCGCAACTCGCCACCGCATTGTGGGCAATCAGTTAGCGCAGAATCACTGAATGACTGTTGAATGTCAAAAGTGTGGTCGCACTGCTTGCAGGCATATGAATAGGTAGGCACGAAGTTATTTTAACCGACTGCTCAGAAGCGAAATTCCATCTGCAGTTGCGACAGCATCGACTGGGTGGTCGTGAGTTTCAGTATCGAGTTTCTCGATGAATTCATGTCGGTGCACAACCGCAACAACCGCGGGCATCGGTTCAAACTTCTTGAGGGCGCGGTCATAGTAGCCCTTTCCTTTGCCGAGACGATTTCCGGTTCTGTCGACTGCCAGTGCCGGAATCACAGCGATGTCGACATTCAGTGGTTCAACTGCTGGGCCAACTGGCTCGGCAAAACCGAAAATGCCAGTGTGTGTTTCGCCATTGAAAATGACCCACTTCAGGGTTCCGTCAGCTTGGCTGACCGGAATCAATACTTCGATTTGATTCTCAAGCGCCCAGTCAACGAATAGTTCGGTGTCGGGCTCGTTGCCGTAAGGCAAATAGCAGGCAATTCTTCGGGCGCCATTCATAATGCAGAGCTCGGCAAGGTGCTGCATTAGATCACTTGCATCCTCGAGGTTTATTCGCAAGTCGGCCCGCTCAGCTTTGAGGCGTTTTCTGAGTTCTTGTTTTCGCGCAGCTGCGGTCATGCGACTAATCTTGCCATCGTGCCTCAAGGTTTTCTTCTCACTCATGAATCGGTGTCTGTTCGCATCGCGCGAATCAAAGATTCAAAACGCCTTGAGCATTTAATTCTTGGCAATCGCGAATGGCTGCGCCCCTGGGAGGCCACCAATCCTGAGGGTCCGAACTCATTTGACATAAAGCGGCAAATCAGGTCTCTGCTTCGTCAAATGGATGAGCAGATTTCAATACCATTTGTCGTCGAATATGACGGCGAAGTTGTTGGTCAATTGAACGTGGCGAACATTCTCTATGGCTCTGTTTCATCAGCGGTCATCGGCTATTGGATTGCCCCGGAGGTTGCGGGTCGCGGAGTAATGACCACCGCCGTAGCTTTGGTCTCTGACTATTTGCTCAACGTTGTCGGACTTCACCGAATCGAGATTGCAATACGACCCGAAAATTCAGCGTCACTTCGGATCGTCGAAAAACTCGGTTTCAGATATGAAGGGTTGCGCGAGAGATTCATTCACATCAATGGCGCATGGCGCGATCACTATGTTTTTGCGTTGACTCATGAAGAGGTTGTCGGCGGGGTTATGCATCGAATGCTCAATAATGCAGTGCCGATTCAGGATTATCCGTGGCGACAAAATTCAACCGAAATTAAACACACCGAATTAAATTCCAACATTCGCGGCAGCTAACTCATATCTTTGATGTATGAACATCAACGGATCCGGCGGACTAATGCTTTTGGTCGTCGCCGGCCTTTGGCTCTGGGTGTTCATTCCATCGTGGCTAAAGCGCAGCGAAGCAAAAGAATCTAAGCGCGAATTTGTTGGGCGAATCAAGCGCGAGGTTAAAGCTGCAAGGCGCAAACCACGCAAAAAGTCGGTTGCAAAACAGCCGACACTCTCGATGAAAAATTACTATTTGTCGTTGCAAGACGAAGTCTCGACGCAGAGCCC
>CALDKR010000068.1 GCA_937898095.1 uncultured Rhodoluna sp. | reverse complement strand
GCTGACTCCAGGTCAGTTGATCGATTCGTTCGGCTCGATTTGCCACGCGCAGCAGATCGTCATCGTGAAAAAGAACCGGCACGCCGTCAGATGTGACTTGAATGTCGCTCTCTACATAGTCGGCGCCAGCCACCAGTGCATTTTGAAACGCCTCGATGGTGTTCTCTTCGATGGTTTTCGATGAATCACTGCCAGATGTGTCATGGGCAGACGCCAGGCCCCTGTGCGCCAGAACCCTGACCGCGCCGGGGCGAAATTCAGGGGAGAGGTAGGTCAACTCGGGGGTCAAATCGGTCTCCTATAGGCTGAATAAATGCGCCGTTTGAACAATCCTAAAAGTTGGCTAAATTTTGGCCGCCTGATGATCGGATTATTCATCTACGGTTTAGGAATTGCGCTGATGGTTCACGCCAGCCTTGGAATTGCGCCTTGGGATGTCTTCGCCCAAGGAATCCAAGTTCAAACCGGCTTGAGCTTCGGAATTTCATCGGTAATCGTGAGCGTAATTGTTCTTATCGGGTGGATTCCACTAAAAGTAAAACCAGGCATCGGTTCAATTCTCAACGCCTTGCTAATTGGCATTTTTGCCGATGTCTGGATGCCGTGGCTGCCGGCGCTTGATGGATATTGGCAACAAATGCTCTCGTTTTTGATCGGCATGGTCACCGTCGCCATTGCCACCGGGCTTTATATCAGCGCCAAATTGGGCTCTGGGCCACGTGACGGCCTGATGATTGGCACTCAGCGAGTCACCGGTTGGCCATTTTGGCTAGTCAGAACAATGTATGAAGGCACGGTGCTGGCCATTGGTTGGCTAATGGGTGGTCAAGTGCGCGAAGGAACCTTGATTTTCGCCATCTGCATTGGCTATCTAATGCAGCTCTCTATGCGCCTTTTCGGCATGGAACCAAAGGGCAAGCGCTAAATTGCAACCAGGGCAACACCGCGAAACCGCGCGCATAATTCTGACCAATTCGACCAGTCAGGTCTTTTTGTTGCTGACGCATTTTGACCCTGAAGTTCAGCTTCCTCCGCGCTGGATTACGCCGGGCGGAGGCATCGACGACGGTGAGACTCCGCTCGAAGCAGCCATCCGTGAACTGCGCGAAGAAACCGGTTTAATGGCGACTCCTGAGCAGCTCGGCGAGCAAATTTGGCGCGCTGAAGGCAAATGGCACTGGGGTGATGGCGTGAATCACCACACTTACGTCGACTATTTCTATTCGCTCAAGGTTGACAATTTTCAACTGGATGATCGCGACTGGACCGACGACGAGCGTCGCGATGTTTTGGAATTCCGCTGGTGGAATGTTTCCGACTTATCTAGAACCCAACATCAAGTTGGCCCAGACGGATTAATTGAGTTCCTGAATCACTATCTGGCTTAGGCATTCACGAGTGCTTAAACGCCGATAATGCACATTATGTCAAGTTGTGTTTATTTGACCCCTAGCCCGTATTTGGTGCCCATTTGGAATTTGTGCGCGGGTCGCTCTTTGTTGAAGTTGCTAACTAGCGAATTAGTTTTGGTTTGTGGCAGCGACCCACTGATCAAGTTTTGTTTTTGCCGCGCCAGACTCAATAGCTTGCTTTGCGGCAAAAATGGCATCTTCAAAGCGAAGGTTCAAATCAAGTTCAGCTCGAGACTCATCTTTAGCCATTTGATAGGCCACGATTCCTGAGGCAGCATTCAAAATCACAATATCTTTCACAGCCGCGAGGTTGCCATCGGTTGAGCCGGCAAACAGTTCGCGTGCCACCTGTGCGTTTGCGCTTGCGTCACCACCGAGCAGTTTAGATTGCGAAACGCGCTGCAACCCAAAGTCGCGAGGGTCAAGATCAAATTGACGCACCTCTCCCCTGCATACCTGCCAAATGTGGCTGTTTTCGGTGGTTGTAAGTTCGTCAAGGCCATCGTTGCCCCTCAAAACCAAGGCTGCACGCCCGCGTGCCGCTAGTTCATTGGCCATCAAGGGCGCGATCGCGAGGTTTGAAACCCCCAAAGCGGTTGCAATTGGCTGAACCGGGTTAGCTAATGGCCCGAGAAAATTGAAAGTTGTTGGAACACCCAGAGCACGGCGAACTGGCGCAACATGCCTCATTGCCGGATGAAAGAGCTGTGCAAAAAAGAACGTGATGCCGGTTCCGCTAAAAACCTTGGCGACTGCGCCAGGCTCTAAGTCAAGACGAATTCCTAGCGCCTCAAGCATTTCTGAAGATCCAGTTTTTCCAGAGGCCGATCGGCTTCCGTGCTTCAAAACTGGCACTCCGGCTGCTGCTGCGACCACCGACGACATGGATGAAATGTTCACTGTGCCAACCAGGTCTCCCCCGGTGCCGACAATGTCAACGGCATCCGAGCCAGTGTCAAGCTTGATTGAGTTCTCAAGCATCACGTCGACCAAACCTGCCAACTCATCGACCGACTCGCCTTTTGAGCGAAGAGAAACCATAAACGCGGCAATGTTGAGCTCGGATGTTTCGCCGCTCATGATTTGCTGCATCGCCCAGGTCGCCTCAACGCGATCTAAATCATTTCTTTCGACAAGTTTTGTCAAAATTTGAGGCCAAGTGAATGCAGAAGTCATGTGCCAAAGTTTATTGCCGAAAAGTGCCACAAAATCGCGGATTTGTCTCAGTTTCAGCTACCTCGAGCGTTAGAATCAAAGCATGTCTACGACGACCTTGACGCAGCAAAGTGCCCCAGTAATCAACCGCCCAAGTTCCACTTCTGTCGGAACCATCGTTTGGCTAGGCAGCGAGGTGATGTTCTTCGCGGGTCTATTCGCGATGTACTTCAGCCTTCGCGCTAATTCACCAGAGATTTGGGCCCACGACACTCAAATTTTGAATGTTCCGTTCGCATTGGTGAACACCATCATCCTTGTGGCTTCGTCGTTTACCGCTCAGTTCGGCGTGTTCGCCGCAGAGCGCATGCAACCAAAACGCACCGGATGGTCTCCAGTCAAATGGGGCATGGTCGAGTGGTTCCTGCTCTCATACTTCTTGGGTGCAATCTTCGTTGCAGGTCAAACCTGGGAATACGCAACGCTTATCTCTGAGGGCGTGGCTCTGAATGCCAACTCTTACGGCAGTGCTTTCTACATCACCACCGGTTTCCACGCTCTACACGTGACTGGCGGTTTGGTTGCCTTCTTGTTCATTATCGGCAAGACCTTCGCCGCGAAGAAGTTCGGTCACTACGAGGCGACCGGTGCGATTGTGGTTTCTTACTACTGGCACTTCGTCGACGTGGTCTGGATCGGCCTTTTCCTAATCGTCTACGTATTGAAGTAAATCGACCGGAGTTATAAAAAATGTCATTTCTAAAGCGCAAGTCGATGTCTTCTCGCCGTCGCCCAATGGCTGCAATCACCGTTATGGCTGCCGCACTCATCGTTACCGGTGGTGGCTACGCAGCTGCAACCGCTGCGGTTTCTAGTGCCGCACCTACCGGCTACACCGCAGAGCAGGTATCAGAGGGCCGCAAGCTGTTCTTGGCTAACTGTGCTAGCTGCCACGGCAGCAACGGTGAAGGCACCAAGGCTGCTCCATCACTAATTGGCGTCGGTTCGGCATCAGCAGACTTCCAGGTTGCAAGCGGGCGCATGCCTGGGCAAGCGTCTGGACCTCAGTTGATGAAGAAAAAGGTTCAGTTCACCGAAGATCAAATCGATGCGCTTGCTGCCTACGTCGGCTCACTCGGACCTGGTCCTAGCGTTCCAAGTGACGAGCAGGTAAAAGCAAACGGAAATGCTGAAAATGGCGGTGAGTTGTTCCGCATCAACTGCGCAATGTGCCACAACGCAGTTGGAGCCGGTGGTGCGCTAACCGAAGGCAAGTTTGCACCTTCTTTGAAGGGCGTTCCTGCAAAACACATCTACGAAGCTATGATCACTGGTCCTCAGAACATGCCGGTGTTTAACGACGCAAACCTTTCACCACAAGACAAAAAAGACATCATCACCTACTTGACCTATGTGCAAGACAACCCATCAGCCGGTGGTTATGAGTTGGCAAACCTTGGTCCAGTTGTTGAAGGACTATTTATCTGGATTCTCGGGTTGGGAACCATCATCGGAATCACAATCTGGCTTGGCGCCAAATCGAACTAATTAGGTTTAGAGAAAAGGAATCACCCAGTGAGCGATAACAAAGGTCTAGCCTCAAAGGCTGACATGCTCGGAAAGCCTGAGTATGACTACTCAAGCGGCCTAGCTGTCTTGCCAGCCGACAAGATCAAGAACCCTGGCCTAGCACCAGAGCGCGTGCGCATGACTGACAAGAGCCCTGCGCACGAGCGCGCCGCTGCTCGTCAGGTGGCAGCACTGTTCTTCATTTCAATTTTCGGCAGTGCATTCGCCATCTATTCATACTTCGCCTTCCCGATTACCGAAGAAATCGGAACCGTTCGCGTCAACACCCTGCTGCTCGGCCTGGGAATTACCCTTGGCCTGTTCGGCATCGGAATCGGTGCGGTTCACTGGGCTAAGACCCTGATGCCAGACCACGAGGTTTCTGAGCTTCGCCACACCACCCGCGGCAAAGAAGAAACCCGTGAGCGCGCGCTTGAAATTATCAAGCTTGCCAACGAAGAATCTGGTTTTTCACGCCGCAAGCTAATCCGCCGCTCACTTTACGGAGCGTTGGCACTTTTCCCGATTCCTGCCATCTTCTTCTTCGGCGACATGACTCCTGAAAAGAACCCTCAAGAGTTGCTTCGCCACACCATGTGGAAGGCAGGCACTCGCCTAGCCCGAGACCCTAACGGCTCACCTATTAAGGCAGCAGACGTCACTCTTGGCTCGGTATTCCACGTTATTCCAGAAGGCCTAGCTGAGCTTGAGCACCACAAGCTTGAAGAAAAGGCCAAGGCTGCTGTTCTTTTGGTTCGCCTTGACCCTAAAGACCTAAAAGAGTCTCCAGAGCGCGCAAGCTGGTCATACGACGGCATCGTTGCCTATTCAAAGATCTGCACCCACGTTGGTTGCCCAGTTGCTCTTTACGAGCAGCACACCCACCACTTGCTCTGCCCATGCCACCAATCAACCTTCGATGTCACCGACGAGTGCAAGGTTGTTTTTGGCCCAGCTTCTCGCCCGCTGCCTCAGCTGCCTATCACTGTTGACGCCGAGGGCTACCTAATCGCACAGAGCGACTTCACTGAACCTGTCGGCCCTAGCTTCTGGGAGCGTTAAAAAATGAGCACTACTTCAACTGCAACCAAGAAGGGCGGGTTCCTAGCCGGAACCGCTAACTATCTAGACGAGCGCGTAGGCGTAGCTGGAATCCTCAAGGAGTTCGGCCGCAAGATTTTTCCTGATCACTGGTCATTCATGCTCGGTGAAGTTGCGCTATACAGCTTCGTTGTGCTGCTGATTTCAGGAACCTTCCTAACCTTCTTCTTCCAGCCATCGATGACTCCAGTTATTTACGACGGTGTCTATGGCCCGCTGAAGGGTGCAGAGATGTCGATTGCTTACGCATCGACCCTAGACATCTCTTTTGAGGTTCGTGGCGGCCTTCTGATGCGTCAGGTGCACCACTGGTCGGCGCTTTTGTTCGTTTCTGCGTCTGGCCTGCACATGCTTCGCGTGTTCTTCACCGGCGCATTCCGCAAGCCGCGCGAAATCAACTGGGTAGTTGGGTTCGTGCTATTTGTGCTCGGCATGGCTGGCGGCTTCACCGGTTATTCACTTCCTGACGACCTTCTATCAGGAAACGGTCTTCGCATCATCGACGGCATGATCAAGGGAATCCCTGGGATCGGCGCCTACACCTCTTCGCTACTCTTCGGCGGCGAATTCCCAGGTGAGGCGATTGTCGCCCGTCTTTACAGCCTGCACATCATGTTGATTCCAGCATTGATTCTCGTTTTCATTGCGATCCACTTGTTCATGCTGGTCATTCACAAGCACACTCACTACTCAGGCCCGGGTCGCACCGATAGCAATGTCGTTGGCTACCCACTAATGCCTGTATACGTTGCTAAGGCTGGTGGATTCTTCTTCATCGTGTTCGGCGTGATCATGCTAATTTCGGCAACTTTCACCATCAACCCAGTCTGGAACTATGGCGGATATGACCCGTCACCAGTTTCTGCTGGAACGCAGCCGGACTGGTACATCGGCTGGCTTGATGGCGCATTGCGCCTAGCACCGAGCCACCTGGAGGTAGTCGCAAACGGAAACACTTGGGCTTGGAATATCTTGCTTCCGATGATTGTTGGCGTGGGCTTCCTAGTTGTTGTAGCGGCGTACCCATTCATTGAGGCTTGGGTGACCGGCGACAAGCGCGAGCACCACGTGCTTGACCGCCCTCGCAACGCACCGACCCGCACCGCAATTGGTGCGGCTGGAGTGGTCTTCTATGCAGTTCTTTGGGCTGGTGCAGCGACCGACTTGATCGCTACCAACTTCCAGATGTCGCTGAACACTGTTCTAACTTCTATGCAGATTCTGCTTATCGTCGGACCAATCTTCGCGTTCATCGTGACCAAGCGCGTCTGCTTGTCACTTCAGCGAAAAGACCGCGAGATCGTGCTGCACGGTCGCGAAACTGGCCGCATCGTTCGTCTTCCTCACGGTGAATACATTGAGGTACACGAGTCGCTAGACAAGTTTGAAATGTGGAAGTTGGTCGACTTCAAGGACTACGCACCAACTTTGGCTCGACCAAACGCACAGGGCAAGATCACCGTTGGTGCTCGCGTTCGCGCCTCGCTTTCACGCTTCTTCTTCGAAGACCGCATTGCTCCAGTGACTCAAGGCGAGCTCGACGCAGCTCACCACGACCACGCACCAGCGGTTGAGGCAGAAAAGCCAGTTAAGGCTGTCTCAGCAGCCCCAAAGACTGCGGCCAAAAAGCCAGCGGCCAAGAAGGCACCGGCTAAAAAGAAGTAATTTCTACCAACCTCAAAAACGCCTCGCACATGCGGGGCGTTTTTGTTTGCCTAGACTTGTGGCATGTATGCCGCTTCTTTTATGTTCACGCCAAACAACACCGACGGTGATTTCGAGACGCTAGATAAAGAAATAATGCAGTTCACCGAGTCAATTGATGGCTATCTCGGCAAAAAGAAGTGGGTCTCCCCCGATCAAACGCGCATCAATGTTATCTACTACTTCAGCACCCAGGGCGCCCTGCACGCTCTGCGCACAAACCCCACTCACCGAATTGCAAAGCAGCGAAATGCCGAGTGGTACGACGACTACGAGGTCGAAATCTATGAGGTTCTCAGCAGCTACAAAGGGCGCAAATAGTGACAGATCAGTTTCCAGGATTGCATGCGTCGCAATTCAACAACACATACACAGACGCTGAAAATAGAGACTTCACAGTGCAATTCAATGCCATTACACAAATAATGGCTGAAGCGATGATAGCCAAAAAGAGCGCTGATGATCCAATAGTTCAAGACGCCGTGAGACAGCATTACGAGTTTTGCCTGCAGTTCTGGACCCCAAGCCGGGCTGCATACAAGAGCCTTGCCTTGAGCTATATTTTGCCTTCACCTTATCGAGACACGTATGAAGGCGTGGCGACCGGACTGGGTCAATTTACGCATGATGCCGTTGTTGTTTGGGCAGACGCGAATTTAGAGTAAAAAAATGGACCCCGAAGGGCCCATTTTTGTTGAACTTAGTGTGCGTGCTGACCGCGGCTGTATTCGAATACGAATCCGATTAGCGCTACAAGTGCCAGCGGGAAAGCAATGAAGAATAGCCACCACCCGACTGCTAGTGAGGTAAACGCTAGAGCTGCAAAAGCACCGATGAAGAACGGCCACCAGCTCCATGGTGAAAAGAAGCCTAGTTCAGCATCGCCATCTTCAATGTTTGCGTCTAGGCGGTCTTCAGGAACAACACCTTGGTTCTTGTGGGTGTTGTTCATATAGAACGCCAGGAACGCCGACATGAAAACCAACATGCCAATAGCAGCGGTTCCGATGATTTCTACGTGGCCGTAGTAGTTGATTGCCCAAACGGTGTAGCCGATGGTGTCAACCAAATAGAAAACGGTTAGCCAGAAAAACAGGTTTGCATTGAACTTCATGTTGCTTAGCCCTTCTTTGCTGAGGCCTGTGCCTCTGGTGCTGCGAATTCAGGGTGGTTCAGGTCAAAAGCAGGTGACTCTGAACGCACGCGAGGAATCGAGGTGAAGTTGTGGCGAGGGAACGGTGATGCGGTTGCCCACTCAAGTGATCGGCCATAACCCCATGGGTCGTTCAAGGTGGTCTTCTTGCCCTTGCGAGCGGTGATGTAGACGTTCCACAGGAACGGAATCATCGAAAGCGCCAACAGGATCGAACCTACGGTTGAAACACCATTCATCCAAGTGAAGCCGTCTTCAGGCAAGTAAGTTGCGTAGCGACGAGGCATACCGATGATTCCTAGCCAGTGCTGGATCAAGAAGGTCATGTGGAAACCGATGAATAGCAACCAGAACTGGATCTTTCCGAGAGTCTCGTTCAGCATCTTTCCGGTGAATTTTGGCCACCAGAAGAAGAAGCCAGCGAACATCGCGAACACAACGGTTCCGAAGATTACGTAGTGGAAGTGAGCAACTACGAAGTAGCTGTCTGACAGGTGGAAGTCCAGGGCTGGTGAAGCGAGGATTACACCGGTTAGACCACCGAATACGAATGAAACCAAGAATCCAAGGCTGTAGAGCATTGGGGTCTCAAATGTGATTGAGCCCTTCCACATGGTTCCAATCCAGTTGAAGATTTTCACGCCAGTAGGAACTGCAATCAGCATGGTGGTGAATGCGAAGTATGGAAGCAGCACTGAACCGGTGACATACATGTGGTGAGCCCACACGGTCATTGAAAGCGCGGCAATTGCGATGGTCGCATAAACCAGAGTCTTGTAACCAAAGATTGGCTTGCGGCTGAAAACCGGGAAGATTTCAGACACCACACCGAAGAATGGCAAGGCCAAAATGTAAACCTCTGGGTGACCAAAGAACCAGAACAGGTGCTGCCAAAGCATTGGGCCACCGTTGGCTGGGTCGAAGATGTGCGCGCCGAAGCGGCGGTCTGCGCCGAGTGCGAACAGAGCAGCAGCCAGTGGAGGGAAGCACATGATGATCAGAATCGAGGTCACCAACGTGTTCCAAGTGAAGACCGGAAGACGGAACATGGTCATACCAGGTGCACGCATGGTCAGGATGGTGGTCACGAAGTTGACACCACCCATGATGGTGCCGAAGCCACCAAGCGCGAGACCGAAGACCCAAAGGTCTCCGCCGATGCCCGGCGAGAAGGTGCTGCTCGACAGTGGCACGTAGGCAAACCAACCGAAGCTAGCGGCACCCTGTGGGGTGAAGTAGCTCGAGACTGCGACTAGCGAGCCGAAGAAGTAGAACCAGTAAGCGATTGCATTCAAACGAGGGAAAGCTACGTCTGGCGCACCGATTTGAACCGGCATGATCACGTTAGCAAAACCAGCAAACAGCGGAGTTGCAAACATCAAAAGCATGATGGTGCCGTGCATGGTGAACAGCTGGTTGTATTGCTCTTTGGTTTGAACGATGTCAAGACCAGGTGCCGCCAACTGCGCGCGAATAATCAACGCCATGATGCCGCCGATGATGAAATAGGCGAACGAAGTGATGAAGTACAGGTAGCCGATCTTCTTGTGGTCGGTGGTGGTTAGCCAGTCAACCAAAATGCGGCCCTTAGATTTGCGAGCGACACCGCTCGCGGCAGTTGCGTTAATTGTTGCGGTAGCCATCGGTTTTATCCTCTAACTTCTGGGTTGTCTGCTGGCAAGTTTTGGTTGCGGTCATATTTAGTGTCTAGCTGACCGACGTTGCCAGCTGCGCTAAGTGATGCGATGTGGGCCTTGTATTCAGCCTCTGAAACGACTTTGACGTTGAACAACATGAGCGAGTGATATTCACCACAGAGCTCGGC
>CALDKR010000067.1 GCA_937898095.1 uncultured Rhodoluna sp. | reverse complement strand
CCGACCATAACGGTGCCTACCGCACCGGTGGCGCCGACAAGTGCAAGATTTGGTTTGCGTGACATGAGCGTCTCCTTTGGGGGTTTGGTTAGAAAAGCCTATTTAAGAACTCGGATGATTTAGCGGCCGGTGCCGGCATAAACGACAGCTTCGATTTCACTGTCAAGACCGAAAGCGGTGTGAACCGCGCGAGCTGCTTCGTCGATCTGGTCATCACTGGTGATTACTGAGATGCGAATCTCAGAGGTTGAGATCATCTCGATGTTGATGCCCGCATCAGCCAGCGCCTTGAACAAGGTTGCCGAAACGCCCGAGTGAGTGCGCATGCCAGCGCCAACCACAGAGAGCTTTCCGATCTCTTCGTCGATTTCAAGCACGCGATATCCGAGGCTTGATTTTGCTGCTTCAATTGCCGCAGCAACGCGCTTTGCGTCACCCTCAGGAAGAGTGAAGCCGATGTCGCTAACAGCATCGGTGACGTCTGATCCGGTTGGGGTGTTTTGCACGATCATGTCGATGTTCGCACCGGCTTCGGCAATGATGGTGAATAGCTCGGCTGCCTTGCCAGGAACGTCAGGAATTCCGATGACCATAATCTTGGTCTGGCCCTTGTCGATGGCTACGCCTGAAACTACTGCCTCTTCCATTTTTCCTCCTGAGTTGGCTGCATAAACGATGGTGCCCGGGTCGGTGCTAAAGGTCGAGCGAACACGAAGATCAACATTGTGACGACGAGCATATTCAACGGCACGAATGTGAAGAATTTTGGCTCCAGCTGCGGCTAGCTCAAGCATCGACTCAATGTCGATGCCCTCAAGTTTTTGAGCCGAAGGAATAACGCGTGGATCAGCAGTGTAGACACCATCGACGTCTGAGTAGATTTCGCAGACATCAGCCTTGAGTGCTGCTGCAAGTGCCACCGCAGTGGTGTCTGAGCCGCCACGACCAAGGGTGGTGATGTCTTTGCTGTCTTTGTTGAAACCTTGAAAACCCGCGACGATAGCGATGTCGCCCGCGTCGACTGCTTCGCGAATTCGAGTTGGAGTTACCTCTGCGATGCGAGCGTCACCGTGCTTTGAGCTGGTCATGATTCCGGCCTGTGAGCCGGTGAATGAACGTGACTGCGCACCGAGTGCATTGATAGCTATGGCCAAAAGAGACATTGAAATGCGCTCACCCGATGTCAGCAGCATGTCCATTTCGCGAGGGCTGTTGTATGGGTTGTCGGCCACAGATTTGGCTAGATCGATTAGCTCGTCGGTGGTGTCACCCATTGCTGAAACTACAACGACAACTTGGTTGCCTGCCTTTTGTGTTTCAATAACGCGCTTCGCAACGTGCATGATTTTGTCGGCATCGCCAACTGATGATCCACCGTACTTCTGCACGATAAGAGCCAAGGCAGGTCTCCTGAAATTTAGGGGGTGAAGGCGCGAAACCAGGTCGCTACGAACCCGAAAAGTCTACTTCACAATTCGGCGAGCTTCAAAGGCGCGGCCCAGTGTGATCTCGTCGGCATATTCAAGATCGCCGCCGACCGGCAAGCCTGAAGCCAGGCGTGAAACCGTTATGCCCAGTGGCGCCAGCATGCGGGTTAGATAGGTTGCCGTTGCCTCGCCTTCGAGGTTTGGGTCGGTTGCAATGATGACCTCTTGAATATCGGGGTCACTCAAGCGAGTCATCAGCTCTTTGATGCGAAGCTGATCTGGGCCGATGCCCTCAATCGGGCTGATTGCGCCACCGAGCACGTGATAGAGGCCACGAAACTCGCGAGTGCGCTCAATCGCCTGAACATCTTTTGATTCTTCGACAACGCAAATGGTGTTGCGGCTGCGGCGAACATCGCGACAAATGTTGCAGAACTGCTCTTCGGTGACGTTGCCACAGGTTTCGCAAAAACGAACTCGTTCTTTGACTTCTGTTAGCACCTGAGCCAGCTTTTTGGCCTGTTCGTCTTCGGCTTGCAGCAAATAAAAAGCTATGCGCTGAGCAGATTTTGGGCCGATGCCCGGCAGGCGACCGAGCTCATCGATGAGCTCTTGAACAACGCCTTCATACATTATTTTTTGCCCTTGTCATCGATTGGCTTAGCCCCGAGAATTTCGCGAAGCAGGCTCTCGCCATAGCGCGCGCTTTCATCGACCATGTGTGAATTGCGCGATTTGACTGGTTCAGCCTTTGGCTCAGGGGCAGACTCGGCCCCTGGCTTTGCTTCTGGCATTGCCTCTGGCTCTGACGCAACATCTGGTTCTGGATTTTCTTCAGGCTCTGGAATTTCTTCAGGTTCTGGAATTTCTTCAGGCTCTGGCTGAATTTCTGGCGCCGGCTCTGTCACAGGCATTGAAACCGGTGCTGAGATAGGCATTGAAACCGGTGCTGAAACCGGTGCTGAGACAACATCGATTGCCTTGGTGGTTGGCGCCGACTCGGAAATCAGTGGCTTGAATTTAACCTGGATGCCAAGCACATCGAAAATTGCTTTGCGCAAAACATCGGGAGCACCGTTTGAATTCTTGAATGACTCAAGGTCTTTTTGGCTCAAGAACTTGAGCGTCAGAACTTCGTTTTCAAAAGACACGACACCAAGAGTGAAAGCGATCATCCAAACAGATTTTGAGGCCTTATTGACCGCAGTCAAGATGTCTGGCCATGAGTCCTTGAACTGCTGAGTTGAAATTGGCGCTTGCTTGACGGCGGTCGTTGATGCAACTGGGGCCGACACAACCGGGGCTGGCACAGCTGGGGCTGACAAAGCTGGGGCCGACACGGCTGGGGCCGACACAGCTGGCGCGACCGGCGCAGCGCCTGCGGCTTCGCCCATTCCGATGCGGCGCTCTAGCCGCTCAATTCGAGCTAGCGAACCGACCTCGGTTGCGTCGCTCGACGGAACCAAAACCTTGGCGCACATTAGCTCGAGGTGCAGCTTTGGCGAGGTTGCGCCAGACATTTCGGTGAGTGCGTGATTAACGGTGTTGGCCGCATGAGTTAGTTCGGCGATGCCAAAACGGGCAGCCTGAACTGACATTTTTTCGAGTTCGTCGTCGGCGATGCCTCGAAGAACTGACTTGGCAAGGTCGCCAACCGAAAGCACGACTATTAGATCGCGAAGGTGTTCGAGCAGGTCTTCGACGAAACGGCGCGGGTCTTGGCCGGTTTGAATAACCTTGTCGACCAATGCAAAAACTGCCGCTGAGTTTTTGACTGCAAATGCATCGACGACCTCGTCGAGCAGTGTGCCGTGGGTGTAGCCCAGAAGCGCCGCAGCGCGGTCGTATTCGACTTTGCCGCCTTCGGCCCCGGCAATTAGCTGGTCGAGCAGCGAAAGCGAATCACGAACCGAACCGCCGCCAGAGCGAACCACAAGTGCGAGCACGCCAGGGTCGACCGAAACTGATTCACTCGCGCAGAGCTGCTCGAGATATTCGAGCATTTGAGCTGGCGGAACCAAGCGGAATGGATAGTGGTGAGTGCGCGAACGGATAGTGCCGATAACTTTTTCGGGTTCGGTGGTTGCAAATATGAATTTGACGTGGGCTGGTGGCTCTTCAACAATCTTCAAAAGTGCGTTGAAGCCCTGAGGTGTGACCATGTGCGCTTCATCCAAGATGAAGATCTTGTAGCGATCACGGGCCGGGGCGAAAATTGCGCGTTCGCGAAGATCGCGTGCATCGTCAACACCGTTGTGCGATGCGGCGTCGATTTCGACAACATCAAGTGAGCCGCCGCCGTCGCGAGATAGCTCGATGCAGCTTGGGCACTTGCCACACGGAGTGTCAGTTGGGCCCTCGGCGCAGTTTAGGCAGCGAGCCAGAATTCTGGCCGAAGTGGTCTTGCCACAGCCGCGAGGGCCAGAGAAAAGATAGGCGTGATTGACACGATCGGCGCGCAGTGCGGTCATTAGCGGAGCAGTGACCTGAGACTGGCCAATTAGCTCGGCAAAAGTCTCTGGTCGATAGCGACGATAAAGGGCTGTACTCACCCTATGAGCCTACCTTTAGCGGGTGACATCAAGCTGCTCGCCCTCGACATCAACATTCGGCAGAATGCGGTCGAGCCAGCGAGGCAGCCACCATGCGCGTTCACCGAGCAAGGTCATCACGGCTGGCACGAACAGCAGGCGAACCAAGAATGCGTCGAGCAAAACTCCGATGGCAAGGCCGAAACCAACGGCTCGCAACATGACCTGCTCAGAGAATGCAAATGAACCAAAAACGCTGATCATGATGATCGCGGCAGCAACGACAACCTGTCGACTCAAGTGGATTCCGTAATTAACTGAATCTTGTGCTGACTTGCCGTGAACATAGGCTTCGCGCATTCCTGAAACCAAGAACAGCTGATAGTCCATCGCGAGACCAAACAGGATTCCGATCACCAAAGTCGGCAAGAAGGCCAAGATTGGCCCCGGGTCGTGAACATCAAAAACCGAACCTAGCCAACCCCATTGGAACACTGCAGTGACAGAGCCTAGGGCCGCAAAGACGCTCAGCAAGAATCCGATGCTCGCCACCAGCGGCACTGCAATCGAACGGAAAACCACCATCAAAAGTAGAAGAGAAAGAATCAATACGGTGCCTAGATATAGAGGCAGCGAATCGGCAAGGCGCTGAGAAATATCAATGTTGGCTGCGGCTAAACCGGTGACCTGAATATTTGCGTTCAGGTCAGATTCAAAAATCGCATCTTGAGCGCGAATGTCTTTGACAAGCGTTTCTGTTTCGACGCTGGTTGGGCCACCCTTTGGCAGCACCTGAAATAGCAGCGTGCTTTCATCCTTAGATTCACCGGCGAAAACTGCAGCATCAACATTGTCGAGAGCCATCAAGCGGGTGGCGACCTCGGCTTCAAAGGCTGTCTTTTCGGCATCGGTTTTAGCGGCTGCAGCATCTTTGTCTTGCAGCGTGACAACTGCAGCCAGCGGGCCATTCATGCCCACGCCAAAACCCTCGGCAATCGACTTGTATGCCTTGTATTGAGTCGAGTGAGTGTTCTCAGACGCGCCGTCGGGCAAACCGAGGCGCATGCTGCTGAATGGAACTGCCATGATGCCCAAAACCAAAGCCGTTGCCAAAAGAGTGAGCCAAGGGTGACGGTTGGCAAAAACCGGCTTGACCGACACTCGCTGCGGGCCATTTGGGTGTTCGTCATCGAACAACTCGAGAGCCTTGCGCTCGCGCTTCGACAAAATCTTCATGCCAAGCAACGACAGAAACGCCGGGGTGAAAGTGACTGCAACGATTACCGCTAGTGCGATTGCCGCTGCTCCAACGGTTCCCATCATTCCCAAGAATCCGATGCCGGTCAGGTTAAGAGCGGCGAGCGCAATCACAACTGTCAGCCCAGCGAACAAGACTGCGCTTCCTGACGTGCCGTTTGCCAATGCGATTGATTCACGCACCTGCATTCCAGCTTTTAGCTGGCGTCGGTGACGGTTGATGATAAACAGCGCATAGTCAATGCCCACGGCCAGGCCAAGCATGCCTGCGAGCGAAAGTGTGGTGCTGGTCATTTCAACCACGGATGCAACTGCAGTGGTGGCCGTTGCAGCAATGCCGACGCCCAGAATTGCGGCGATAAGCGGCAGGCCTGCGCCAACCAGAGTGCCAAGCATTAGGAACAGAACGATGGCTGCGATGGCGACGCCGATCATTTCGCCGACACCGAAAACAGACGGTGCAGTTTGGGTGAGGTCTTGCGAAACCTCGATGTTCACGCCTTTAACTTCTGTGGCGGTTAGCGCATCGGCAACGGCGAGTTTTTCATGAGCGGCGATTTCAGCCATTGGGCGATCAAAAAAGACAGTTGCAACGGCGGTCGCGCCATCAGCCGAAACGGTTCTGAAGTTCGCCGCCGCCGAAAGCAGCTTTTGGCCATCGGCAAGTTTTGCGGTGTTGCCGGGCAGTTCGGCTTTTGCCTTGTCGAGCTCGGCTTGGCCATCGACAAGCTTCACTCGGTTTGCATCGATGGTGGCTTGGCCGGCTTTCGCTTTTGCCAAACCGGCGTCGATTTTTTGTTGACCGGCGTTGATTTGCGCAAGGCCCGCGATTAGCTGTGCCTGCTGTGCTTTGAGTGCTTCGATCTGGGCCTGTGGTGCACCAGCAGCGGTGGCTTGTGCGAGGCCAGCCTTGATTTGAGCCAGCCCGTCGTTCACTTTTTTGCGCTGCGCGTCTAGGTCTTTTTGCCCTTTAGCTAGCTCTGCCAAGCCAGCGTCAAGTTTCGCTTGAGCATCTTCAAGCGCTTTGATTCCGTCATCGATTTTGTTTTGCGCATCGGCCAGTTCGGCGGGCGCTGCATCTAGCTTCTTTTGGCCATCGCGAAGTTCGGCTCGAGCGTTGTTAAGTTTTGCTTGAGTCACGAAAGGATTCATAGCCTCGTCAACGCGAGGCAATGACTGAATCGCTTTTAGAACATCGGCAATTTCTGCTTTTTCGCGAGCAGTGAATGGCTTTTGATTCTGCGTTGCAAAAACAACCTGGCCAGAACCTCGACTGGCGTCAGCAAAGTTTGCTCGAAGCTGATCGATGGTCTTTTGGGCTGGGGTTCCCGGAACAGACATGGTGGTGGTGAAAGCACCACCAGAAACGCCAGCGAGAGTGACTGACGAAGCCAGAATCAAAACCCAAGCAATAATCACGAGCCAGGCTCGACGTGCTGAAAACGCACCTAGTTTGAACAAAAACT
This sequence comes from uncultured Rhodoluna sp., assembly GCA_937898095.1. Taxonomy (GTDB): domain Bacteria; phylum Actinomycetota; class Actinomycetes; order Actinomycetales; family Microbacteriaceae; genus Rhodoluna. Next base: position 126 of record CALDKR010000067.1, on the reverse strand, counting down.
TAGCCATTAAGTGACCTATCGAAGAGTTTGCGATTTCCCCTGAATCGCTGGAAAGTTACCTCTATCAGGCAACCGATTTATTCGAATTTTATTCCAGAGCAACTGGCTGGCCTAATTGCCAAATCA
>CALDKR010000066.1 GCA_937898095.1 uncultured Rhodoluna sp. | reverse complement strand
CTTCGGCACGTGCTTCTTCGCGGATCTTGGCAGCTTCGGCGCGAGCCTCGGCCTGTTCGGCTTCGATGTTTGCGGTCTTGGCAGCTGCTTCAGCCTGAGCCTTTTCGGCAGCCTCAAGGCGACCCTCGATCGCCTCGGTGCGTGCATCAAGAGTCTTCTTGAAGTTAGGCAGAACCTTGAACCAGAAGAAAGCCAGCAGGATTACGAAGACAACCGAAGACCAAAGGAGATCGTACGACGCAGGAATTAGAGGGTTTGGCGCGGCCTCGCCCTCTGCTGCGTTCGCGAGAATCCTAATAATCATGGGTTTTGTTCCTGACTGATTAAGCGAAGATGAATGGGGTTGCAAGACCGATTAGCGCTAGCGCCTCGGTGAATGCGATACCAAGCCACATGGTGACCTGAAGCTTTGCAGCTAGCTCTGGCTGGCGTGCGATTGACTCGATGGTCTTTGAAACAACTAGACCTACACCGATGCCTGGGCCAACTGCTGCTAGGCCATAGCCAACGACTGCTAGGTTGCCGGTTAGTTCGGCGATGTTAGTTACGTCCACTTTGTATTTCCTTCCGTGGTTTAGAACTGACGGTTGTCAGCTCTTAGTGCTCGTCTGCCAGGGCCAACTGAATGTAGACCGTGGTCAGCAGAGTAAAAACGTATGCCTGAAGGAAAGCCACAAGGATTTCGAACAGGGTGAATGCGAAGCCAAAAGCGAAGGTTCCGGCGCCGAACAGCTTGAAGAAGCCGTCTGCGTTGAACAAGAAGAACTGAGTCGCTGAGAAACACAGAACTAGCAACAAGTGGCCAGCAATCATGTTCATGGTCAAACGAAGAGCCAGGGTGACCGGGCGAAGAATGAAGGTTGATAGGAACTCAATTGGAGTCACTAGCAAGTAGAAAGCCTTTGGCACACCAGCAGGGAATAGCGCTGCGGTGAAGAAGTGGCCACCGTGCTTTTTGATTCCTGCATAGATAAAGGTCACATAAGCAGCTGCAGCCATCACGATTGGCAAACCAATAACCGAGGTGCCGGCGATGTTCAAACCAGGGATGATGCCGGTGATGTTCATGCCTAGAGTGACGAAGAAGATGGTGGTTAGAAGCGGCAAGAAGCGGTCGCCGTCTTTTTCGCCAAGCTGATCGTGAGCGATCGATTTGCGAACAAAGTTGAGTGAGATTTCACCCATCAACTGAAAACGAGATGGAACGTGGTTGCCGGTTTTGTTAGCGCGCGCAAACGAACGTGACCACAAGAAGAAGATGACCACTAGCACGGTCAAGATGAGAAGACGAATCAACATGATTCGGTTCAACGCGAACGGGGTGCCCTCGAAAGCAACAATCTCTGGATAGAACTCCATGATTGATGGAGCGTGGAAACCGCTGCCCGACTCTTCGGTGCTGGCTGCTACTGCTAGCAGATTCAGAGCATTTGTAAACAGAGTGAACTCCTGTTTCGGGGCAAGGTCGAGCCCTGCGGCGATTTACAGCGGGTTTTGGGTGTTTACCAAGAAACACTCAGGGATACTCTAACAGCAAAAATGAGCCCGAAAACCAATAAATACTTAGGTTGGCGAACTTTTTTTATGGAATTTTCTTAGTTTTCAATTAGCGGGATGCGCGAGCGCAAAACTGTAAGCGCTTCGAGGGTCAAAGTGCCCAGAATTGACGCGACTAGAGAGAAAAACAGCACTGGCCCATTGATAAATGCCGCGCCTTTTAGGGTGGCGACAATTGCGATAAAAATCATCAATTTGAGCACCCAGCCGCCGAGCACAACGCCGAAGAATCCGCCAAGTGACAATCGGCCACCAAACCATACTGAGATCACGGTGAGTGAGCTAAAAACCAATGTCAAACCAGAGCCGATGAGGCCCGAAGCTAGGCCGCTTTCACCAGCGAAGGCAAAACCCAGGGCTGAGCTAAGCACGGCAATGGCAACGGTGAGAATTGCGCTCTGCACCAAAACTTTGCGAAAGAGTTCTTTAGATGTTGACGCCCTAGACATTGTTGACCTTTCTAAATTTGCGCAGCACCGGCCAAATTGTGTAGCCCAGAACCAACACCAAAGCAATCGCAGTAATCAGGTAAACCGACTCTGGCGGCATGAAAAAGAACATGATGCAAAAACCTGAAATGAGGGCGGTCCACAGATAGAAAACCAAGACCGAGCCGAGGTGAGTGTGCCCAAAATCTTGAAGCCTGTGGTGAATGTGCTGGCGATCAGCGCTGAAAGGTGATTTGCCGGCGCGCAAGCGACGCAGCACAGCCATGCTGAAGTCAAGCAGCGGCAAAACCAAAATGGCTAGCGGCAAAAGCAGTGGCAAAAATGCCGGCACGAGGTCGTTTTTTGAAACCAAAGTTGGGTCAATTTGACCGGTCACGGTCAACGCTGTTGTCGCCATCAAGAGCCCTAGCAAAAGTGCACCTGTGTCGCCCATGAAAATCTTGGCCGGGTGCCAATTGAAAGGCAAAAACCCGATGCACATGCCGATCACAATCGATGACAGCAGCGATGCCAGGTTGAAATAGTTGGTTGGAGAGGTCTGCTGGGCTAAGAAATAGCTATAGGCAAAAAAGACGCCGGTGCCGATGAGAACCACGCCTGAGACCAGGCCATCGAGGCCGTCGATGAAATTAACCGCATTCATCACCAGCACGGTCAAAAAGACCGTGACGACAAAAGAGATTCCGAGGCTGCCGATGGTGATTCCGGCGATCGGCAACGACATAATCTGCACGCCCTGCCAGGCCAAAATTCCGGCGACACCGAACTGCCCCGCGAGTTTCAAGGTCCAGTCGAGGTCATACAGGTCATCAAGAACACCGATGACGGTGATCAGTGTCGCGGCTGCGAGAATGGCCAAGATCTGCGCTGGCTCGGCAAAAACGCTGCGAAACCAGCCGAGCATTCCGGCGACACCTAAGGTCGACAAAAACCCAAGATACATGGCGATTCCGCCGAGGCGCGGAGTCGGTCGCTTGTGCACATCGCGCGCGCGAATTCGCGGATAAAGCTGATATTTGTGCGCGAGCTTGAGAGTTGCGAATGTTCCCACGAAAGTCACAAACGCTGAGACCAGCATCATCAATAGATAGGCGCGCATTTATTCGGCGCTCGTTTCAAGCAGCTCTTTCGCAACAGTTGCAATTTTTGCGGCCGAAAGTGCACCCTGGCGCACAATTTTGATTTTTCCGGTTGCGACCAGGTTGCCATCGGCGTCAGTTGATTCGGTGATTGAAGTCAAGTCGAGAATTGTCGAGGCCTCGCCCTTAGGGCTCGCGCCACCGTCGAGATAAGTCGAAACGTTGTTGTCAAAATAGGCGACCGCCTGCTGGCAAGTGACTGCCGCTGGCTCGCCGGTTAAGTTGGCGCTTGAAACCGCGAGCGGGCCAACCTCTTCAAGCAGAGCAAGCGCAATTTTATGGTCGGGCATGCGCAGTGCCACAGTGCCTTTGGTTTCACCGAGATCCCATGAGAGCGATGGTTGGGCCCGAAGAATCATTGTGAGAGCGCCCGGCCAAAAGGTTTCAGCTAGACGCTTGGCAACATCAGGAACAAACTCAGCTAGCGCGTGAAGGGCGTTCAAATTGCCGATCAAAACCGGCGGCGGTGATTGACGATCGCGCCCTTTGGCGGCAAGCAGCTTCTCGACCGCGCTCGGGCTAAATGCGTCGGCTGCGATGCCATAAACCGTGTCGGTCGGAATCACAACGACCTCACCACGGCCAAGCGAAACCTTGGCGAGTCGCATGCCGGTCAAAAGGTCAGTGTCAACTGAACAGTCAAAAACTCTTGCCATTGAACACCTACCTTAGGGCTGTGACCGCTCGATCTCGACCGGTCAAATCTTTGTGAGCGCGCACCTGACGCCACCCATCTGCCAATAGTAATTGAACAACTTCATCTGACTGAGAGTCGGCGTGCTCAATAATTAGCGCTCCCCCAGGCACCAGCAGTTCTTGTGCCTTTTTTGAAACCACACGAATCACGTCGAGGCCGTCTTGGCCGCCATAGAGAGCCATTGCCGGATCAAAAAGATGCACCTCGACATCGCGCGGAATAGCAGCCGCGGGGATGTATGGCGGATTTGAGGCCACCACTGCGACCGAGCCATTTAGTTCAGTGAAGACATCGGCCAAATCGCCCTGAACAAGAGTTGCGCCCGAGTCTTGATATTTTGCGAAGTTGGCGGCAGTGAAAGGCATGGCATCTTCTGATTTTTCAACCGCGAAGATCTTTGCATTTGGCACCTCGGTGGCCATAGCCAAAGCAATAGCACCCGAGCCGGTGCCGAGGTCGACCGCAACAGGCTGCTCGATAGCGACCGCCCGCAATGCATCGATTGCCAACTGGGCAACAAATTCGGTTTCGGGTCGTGGAATAAAAACACCCCTTCCGACCGAAAGTTCCAGATTTCGAAAGTATGCGATGCCGGTGATGTGCTGAAGTGGTTCACGCTTGAGTCGGCGGCCATACAGGTCGGTAATTTGCTCGGCTTGCTGATCGCTGATTTCTTGGTCGATGATTAGCGCCGACTGAACTTGACCCCGAGACAGGCCGAGAACATGGGCAGCTAATAGCTCGGCATCGTTTTGCGCTGAATCAATGCCCGCTTCGGCAAACTTTGCGCTGGCATGCTCAACGAGATTGCGCAGGCGCATTCGTTATTTCTCGGCTGAAAGCGCGGCTAAGCGAGCTTCTTCATCTGCCTGAATTGCAGACTGAATCACAGGCTCAAGCGCGCCATCCATTACATGATCAAGGTTGTATGACTTGTAGCCAGTGCGGTGATCGGCGATTCGGTTTTCAGGAAAGTTATAGGTGCGGATGCGCTCTGAGCGGTCGACCGACTTTACCTGAGACTTTCGAGCCGCTGACTGCTCAGCCTCGATT
>CALDKR010000065.1 GCA_937898095.1 uncultured Rhodoluna sp. | reverse complement strand
GAGCCGCTTGAGCCAATGAAATCAGTCTTTAGTAGCGGCACCAAGCTGAATGTGAAAACCAAGATCAAGAACGAAGCGGTAACGGTGATCCAAGGGTGCTTCTGGGTTCCAGACAACACCGGAAGATATCCACGCTGAAGCCAACTCTTGCGCTCGCGTGTTTCTTCGGCTTCGCGAATCTGAGCTGCTAGGCGTTCGGCCTCAAAGCTCGTCAGACCATCTTGGGCTGCCGGAGCCTTCAGGAACCAGTAGGCCAGCACCGGAACAATAGTTAGAGCTACGAACAACGACGCGATAAGTGCCACTGCGAAGGTCAGTGCAAATGGCCTAAATAGCTCACCGATGAGCCCGCCAACCAAGGCAATTGGCAAGAATACGGCGACGGTGGTGATGGTTGCCGAGGTGATTGCTCCGGCTACCTCACGCACTGCATTCAGAATGGCACGCGATTTCGGTTCGCCATACGATAAGTGGCGGTTGATGTTCTCGATTACAACAATCGAGTCGTCAACCACACGACCAATTGCAATTGTCAGGGCGCTCAAGGTGAATAGGTTTAGCGAATAATCGAACCCAGCCAGACCGATAAACGTGATCAAGACTGAAGTCGGAATCGAGATGGCAGTGACCAAAGTCGAACGCACAGACCACAAGAAAATCAGGATGATGATGATCGCGAAACCAAGACCAAGAAGGCCTTCGGTGGTCAGATTCTCAAGTGATTTTTCAACATATGGAGCCTGGTCAAAAACGGTCGTGATGGTCACGGCACCGAGTTTTTCTTTCAGGGTCTCAAGTTTGTCCTGAACCGCGTGTGAAACCGCAACGGTGTTGCCATCTTGCGTTTTGGTTATTGAGATCGCGAGGGCTTCTTTGCCGTTAACTCGGGCGATGCTGCTGGTCGGTGCATCTTCGAAGGTCACATCGGCAACATCGGCAACGGTCAGAACTTTTGGTGCAGCTGCAAACCCTGGTCGAGTTGGAGTCGAAGGTGCGGCTGGGCCGAATGAAGTTGTTGATGAGATTAGCGGAAGGGCCTTGAAATCTTCGATCGATTCAACTGGCTTGCCAACTTGGATTGAAATCGACCCTTTGTCGTCAGTGATTGACCCGGCCGGAATTACGAAACCGTTGTTGGTTAGAGCCTGGGTTATCGACTGTTGCGAAAGTCCATTTGCGACTAGCACGTCGTTCTTCAGCGAGAGGTTGACGCGCTTCTCTTTGATTCCGCTCACGGTGACATCACGAACGCCGGCAATGCTTGATAGTTCAGTTTGAGCAACGCCATCGATAATCTTGCTAACCGCTGCGTTGTCTCCACTGGTAGCCGAAACTCCTAAGGCGATGATTGGCACCGAATCAAAGCTGCCAGAAAGCACTTTGGTGGTTGCTTCGCTCGGCAGGTCGGCGCCGGCAACAGCTGACTCAAGGGCTGCTTTCACATCTGCGGTTTTGGTTCCGTAGTCAAAAGTCACTCGCACAATCGAGATGTTGCTCTGTGAGGTTGAGGTCGACGCAGTTAGTTTGTCGAGCTGGCGCACGGCACTCTCAATTGGTTGGCTGACCTGTTGGTCGATAACCTCTGGTGAGGCGCCAACATAAGTGGTGACTATGGCTGCCTGTGGGGTCTCAAAACTTGGAATCAGCTCTTGCTTTAGAGCACCGAGCGAAACAAACCCAAAGATTGCAACGATGATTGTGATCAGTGCAACAACCGAACGGTTCGCGACACTTAGTTTGGCTAGACGAAACATGATTCCCCTTTGATGAGCTATCTCAGACTAACTCAGTGGCATGAAACAAAATTCCGTTCGATAGGCTCGTGTGATGTCTGAAAATCTTCCTGCTTGCCCTCTATGCGCTTGCGAATACACCTATGAAATGAATGACCTTTTGGTTTGCCCCGAATGCGCACACGAGTGGAGCCCGCAGGAGGATGAAGATTCGGTCGAGACCGAGCGTGTCGTCAAAGATGCTTCGGGCAACATTCTTAAAGATGGCGACACTGTGACAATCGTTAAAGACCTAAAAGTCAAAGGCAGCTCTACCTCGGTCAAAGTTGGCACGAAGGTCAAAAACATCCGATTGATTTCACCGGTTGACGGGCACGACATCGATGCCAAAGTTGACGGTTTCGGTTCGATGTATCTCAAATCGAGCATCGTAAAGAAAGTTCTCTAAGTTTTAGAGATTGCCCTCAGGTAAACTTTCATCTGGCCTTCGGGCCATGCCCTCGTAGCTCAGTGGATAGAGCAAGAGCCTTCTAAT
>CALDKR010000064.1 GCA_937898095.1 uncultured Rhodoluna sp. | reverse complement strand
CTAAGGCGGCCGGCGACATTCCTCTGACAGTGAAAATGCGCAAGGGAATCGACGCAGACCACCTTACATATCTTGATTCAGGCAAAGCAGCTCGAGACGCAGGTGTCACAGCGATTGCACTGCATGGGCGCACGGCATCCGACTATTACTCTGGCAATGCCGACTGGGGCTCAATCGCGACTCTGCGCGAGGCTCTGCCTGACGTGCAAGTGCTGGGCAATGGCGACATCTGGTCTGCCGCTGATGCCATCAGGATGATGCGCGAAACGGGCGTTGATGGTGTCGTTGTTGGCCGAGGTTGCCTTGGTCGACCATGGTTGTTCGGAGACCTGCAGGCAGCCTTCGATGAATACGCTAAGAACCCCAACTCGAATGCTGCAATCAACCCGATTCAGCCAAACCTTGGCGAAGTCGCAGATGCTTTCAGGCGCCATGCAGAACTGCTGGTTGAGTTCTTTGAAAGTGAAGAACACGCCTGCCGAGACATTCGCAAACACGTCGCATGGTATTTCAAGGGTTATCCGGTTGGCGGTGAATTCCGTGCCGCACTTTCTCAGGTGCAAAGCCTCACCCACATGGATGAAATTCTCGGCACACTCCAGCGCGACGAGCCCTATCCGGGCGAACTAGCGGAAGGGCCTCGCGGTCGACTTGGCGGCATGAAGACCTGTTCTCTGCCGGAGGGGTGGCTTGACTCAGCTGAATTGAACGCAACTCAAAAGTCAAACCTTCTCGAAGCTGAACTGAATGTGTCAGGTGGCTAATGGATTTTAGAAACTCAGCAGAGCAGGGCTACACAGATTTCGACCGCGAGCGTTTCTTGCCTGAAGAACGCAAGCACGCAACGCGTCGCGGAGAATTCGCAAGAGACCGAGCGCGAGTTGTTCACTCGTCGGCTTTGCGCCGGCTCGGCGCCAAAACTCAGGTGCTTTCGCCCAGTGGCGGCGACTTCGCTCGCACTCGACTAACCCACTCGCTTGAGGTTGCCCAAATTGGTCGCGAAATGGCTATTGACCTGGGGGTCAATGCCGATGTCGTCGACATGGCTTGCTTGGCACATGATTTAGGCCATCCGCCATTCGGTCACAATGGTGAGAAAGCTCTGAACGAGTGGGCTGTGCAGTTCGGCGGCTTCGAGGGCAACGCTCAGACGCTTAGGTTGCTGACTCGAATCGAACCTAAAGTTTTCACAAATACAGGGCAGAGTCTCGGCTTGAATCTAACCCGAGCAAGCCTCGACGCGACCTGCAAATATCCATGGAATCGTGCCACCGGTGTCGAAGAGCGCGGAGCAGACCAGTCACTTAAATTTGGTGCTTATGAAGACGATTTAGAGGTTTTCAACTGGATGCGTAGCGGCGCACCAGCGCGCACAAAATGCATTGAAGCTCAGATCATGGACTTCGCCGATGACGTGGCCTATTCGGTGCACGATTTCGAAGACGCTATTGTCTCGGGCTTTGTCGATTTGATGGTGCTGAACGACCCGGCCGCTGAGTCAGAAATCTTGCAAAAGGTCTCGGAGTGGAATGGCGGCAAGCACACCTTCAGCGAGCTAGCAGCAGCGCTTGATCGATTGCGCGCAACTAAGTATTGGATAACAACCTATTCGCCAACCAATGACACCCATGGTCACCTAAAGAATTTGACCAGTGAGTTAATTGGTCGATTCGTATCCGCAACCATATCAGCGGTAGTTGACACCTCAGATCTCGAATCTATGTCGCGCTATGGCTCCACACTGATTGTTCCCGACGATATAGCCGCAGAGATCTCAGTACTAAAGGGTGTGGTTTCGGCTTTTCTCATGACCATCGAGAGTCGCCAACCCTATTACGAGTGGCAACGAGGTTTGCTTATTGAATTGGCTGATGCTATGCTTGCTGCAAATGGCTCC
>CALDKR010000063.1 GCA_937898095.1 uncultured Rhodoluna sp. | reverse complement strand
GCGACGCTTCGGTTCGAAGAACATCACCGGGTCTGGAGATGCGATGGCCTGCTGAATCATCCAGTAAGCATCGTTCGGGTTGCTCGGGCTGATCACGCGCAAACCAGGTGTGTGAGCGAAATATGCCTCTGGGCTTTCGCTGTGGTGTTCAACCGCGCCGATGCCGCCACCATAAGGCACGCGGATGACCACGGGCATATTCAAGAAACCCTCGCTGCGGTTCTGCAACTTTGCGAGCTGACTGGTGATCTGGTCGAACGCCGGAAAGATGAATCCGTCGAACTGAATTTCGGTAACCGGGCGGTAGCCGCGCATTGCCAAACCGATTGCGGTTCCGATGATGCCGGCCTCGGCAATTGGAGTGTTGAAAACTCGCTGCTGACCAAACTCTGCGTGCAGACCTTCGGTAACGCGGAACACACCACCGAGTTCGGCAACGTCTTCACCGAACATCAAGACCTTGTTGTCGTTGCGCATTGCTTCGCGCAAACCTGCGTTGATTGCTTTTGCAATTGGCATCTCAACCATGTTGCTCATTACTCTTCACCGCCGAACGATGCTTCGTAGTTTTCAAGCCAAGCCAACTGCTCGTCGATCACTGGGTGCTGAGTTGAATAAACGTGCTTGAACATGTTTTCGATTGGTGGGTTCTTCAAAGCAAAAGTAGCTTCGCGAATTTCTGCACTCAAAACTTCTCCGGCGTGCTCAACTTCGTCGAAGAAGTCTTGAGCGATTCCGTTGCGACGCAAGAATTTTTCTAGACGTGTTAGCGGGTCGCGAGCTTTCCAATATTCGACTTCGGCATCTTGACGATATTTAGTCGGGTCGTCTGAAGTTGTGTGCGCACCGATGCGATAGGTCAGCGCCTCGATAAGGCTCGGGCCCTTTCCGGCGCGTGCGTCATCCATGTGTTTCTTGGTGACTGCATAAGAAGCAAGAACGTCGTTGCCATCGATGCGAATTCCTGGAACACCGAAACCATCGCCGCGCTGATAAAGCGGAACCTTGGTCTGTGCGTCGGTGCGAGATGAAATCGCCCACTGGTTGTTCTGAATGAAGAAGACGATTGGTGATTCGTTTACGGCCGCGAACAAGAAAGCTTCTGAAACGTCGCCCTCTGCGGTTGCGCCGTCACCCATGTATGAGATCACTGCGAGGTCTTCGTCTTTGTTGCCGGTGCCGACCTTGCCGTCGAACTTCACGCCCATCGCATAACCGGTTGCGTGCAGAACCTGAGTTCCGAGGACGATTGCATAGAGGTGAAAGCGAGTCTCGTCTGGGTTCCAGCCACCGTGGTTCACACCGCGAAGCATTTTGAGAATCGACATCAGGTCGATGCCGTGAGTGATTGCTACACCGTGTTCGCGGTAGCTAGGAAAGATGTGGTCGTTTGGGCCAACGCCATAGCCCGAACCGATTTGCGCGGCCTCTTGGCCAATCGCCGGAATCCAGAGTCCGAGCTGACCCTGACGCTGAAGCGCGGTTGCCTCGTTGTCGAATCGACGGATGCGCGCCATGTCGCGATAGAACTTTAGATAGTCCGCCTCGGTGAGCTCTTTTAGGTATTCGCCATATTCTGCCCACTGAGCAGGCACACGAACTTCGCCCTCGGTCGAGAGAAACTGCACCATAGGCAGATCAGATGGGTCATGGCTCACAGGGTCAAATCTACTTGCTTGTGGCACAATCTGAACATGGTTCGCTTCTTGCTCAACACCGCAATCAACGCAATCGGGCTCTGGTTAGTCACTTTGATTGTTCCCGCCATCAAGCTCGCCCCTTACGGACGCGATGACTTTTGGATGACAGTGCTTTCATACCTGCTGGTTGCCCTGGTATTTGGCCTTGTACATGCAGTCATCGGACCAATCATTAAGGTGCTATCGACTCCCCTTTACATCCTCACTTTTGGGCTCATCAACCTGGTTATCAACGGAGCGCTACTGATTTTTGTAGCCTGGCTGTCGCAGTTGATTGGTTCGCCGATCTTCAGCATTGACGGATTTACTCACGAAGGCCTTGCAGTCTCATCAATGGGATGGGCCATCTTGGGTGCTCTGATTATGAGCGTGATTGGCTTTATCGGTCGCAAACTGTTCAAGGCAGTGGCCTAGCCTCGCAAATCAGGCCCCTGACTCAGTTCGAAGTAACTCACTTCCGCTGATTCTTCACCAAGAGCGAAGATCTCAGGCAGCTTTCCGCTCTGGTCGATTTCTGATGCAATTTGACGATAACTCTCCATTAGGTGAGCAGAAACTGGATTACCAGGCACTTCGCCCTCCAAAGTGAGCCAATTTTGCGATTTTGGGTTCGAAATTGTGTCTAAATGGGGCACAAAGTCGGCTTTGTTCTCCACCGACAGCATGTTAGGGAGTGACGCGGCCCCGTTTGACCCCACCGGCGACCCGAAAGTA